>JBOGSL010000155.1:0-43333 GCA_050695395.1 Chloroflexota bacterium
GTGCAGAGGAACAGCGTTCCTCTGCACGGCCTCTCAATCCGGTTATCGACGCATGAATTGCCTCACTATTCCCAGCCCGATCAACAGGAGACCGGAGCCGATAGGCAGGAGCGGTAACCCAGGCGAAGGTGCTCCGTCACCGCCGCCTGCGTGCGGCAGGCCCGAAAGCCGCGCCGCACTCGCAGCGCCGTTCTTCGTTACCTGAGCTCTCCGACCCAGCACTCCACGTACTGCGTGGCGGACTGCTCGACGCGTCGTCTGCCGCGCTCCCAGAACCTGGGCGTGGGGGGACGTCGAGACGAGGGTCACGGTCCCCGGGGAGGAGCTCCGTGTGCTCGACGGCGGGGTCGCGTGGGTAGACCCGACGATGGGGCTCGGGCTCGTGCTTGTCGTGCCGCGTCCGCGGCCAACGGGCGCGCTCAGGCTGCTGACAGGCAAGATGCGGCTTGCCCGGGGCATCACCAGCTGGTTGTAATGAAGGGTCGTTGCGGTCGAGACGGTCCCGCCGTTGCTGGTCGAGGCCGTGGTACCGCTTGTGAAACCGCCGCTGGACCCGGATCCACTGCCGCCGGGTCCATTACCGTTGCCGCCGGAACCATTCCCATTGCCGCCTGATCCATTTCCTCCGCTCGTGGATCCTCCGGTGCCGCTCGTCGAGCCGCATGTGTTCTGCTGTGTGCCGCCCGCCAGCACCGCGGCATTGACGCCACACACCACAACCGGCGGATTTCCGGCGTTCACCGGTACCGAGATTACGCTGCCGCCGCCGCTATTCCCCCCGGTCGACCCGGACGTGCCCGACGTCTGACGCGCTGGCGCACATCCATTCGATTGGCTGCTTACGCCGCCGATGGCGCCGTTCACACCGCACACCGTCACGCCGGGGTTGCCCGCGTTGATCGGCGCGGAGATCACGGATCCGTTGAGCGTCGACGAACCGTTTCCGCTGCTGGACGAGCCGCTACTCTGAGTGACGGGCGCGCAGCCGTTTGATTGGCTGCTTGCCCCGCCGACCGCGGCATTGACGCCACACGCCGTCACGCCGGGGTTGCCGGCGTTAATCGGCGCGGAGATCAAGGATCCGTTGCCCGTCGACGAACCGTTTCCGCTGTTGGACGAGCCGCTACTCTGAGTGGCAGTTGCGCAGCCGTTTGATTGGCTGCTTGCTCCCAGCGCACTTCCGTTGATGCCGCAGACCGCGGCGTTCGGATTACCCGCGTTCACCGGGATCGACGCGATGCCGTGCCCGCTTGATGGTGATCCGGCGCTGCTCGTGCCGCTCTGGTTGGTCGTCGCGCACGTGTTGGCTTGGCTGCTCGCGCCGAGGACGCTGCCGTTAGCCCCGCACACCACCGCGTTCCCGTTGACCGCATTGATCGGTGCCGAGATTGTGCTGCCGCGTGACGAGGTCGATCCTGACGTCGCCGACCCCGCGTTTGCCTGGCTGTGCTGACTGCCGGTCGCACAACTGTTCGACTGATTTGAGAACCCGGCAACGGACGCGTTGGCGCCGCACACAGCGGCATTCGGGTTCGCCGCGTTGACGGGGGCGGACACCAGGGACGCGCCGGCGCTGCTGCCGTTGGTGCCCGTGCTGCCGCTCGACTGATCATTTGCCGCACAACTGTTTGACTGCCCGGCCGCACCGCCCACGTTGGCATTGACGCCACAGACGCTCACATTGGGATTGACGGCGTTGATCGGCGCCGAAACGACGTTCCCTGACTCGCCGTTTCCGCTGCTGCTGCTGCTGCCGGAACTCTGATTCGTCGAGGCCCCGGTGTTTGACTGAGAGGTCTGGGCGCCCGCGTTGACGTTCGCTCCTCCGGCGTAGACGTTCGGAGAAGCGGCGTTGGCAGGGGTCGTGACCGAAGGCTGGTTGGTAGAAGACCCGCTCTGACTGCCGCTTGCCTGGATGGCAGGCGCGCAGCCGTTCGTTTGGGTGCCGGATCCTACCGCGCTGACGTTGGCCCCGCACACGTTGACATTGGCGTTGCCGCTGTTGACGGGAGCGGACGCGGTCGATGGGCCCGGCGATGCCGAGCCCGAGCTCGATCCGCTTGTCTGGGAGCTAGGAGCGCAGCCGTTCGTCTGGCCGGCGCTGCCGCCAACATTGGCGTTGACGCCGCACACGGTCACGCTCGGATTAGCCGCGTTCACGGGAGCCGAGACGAGCGCGTTTCCGCCGCCGTTGCTCGCGCTCGAGCTCTGGCTGGAAGGTGCGCACTGCTGACTCTGCGCCGACGTGCCGCCAACATTAGCGTTGACGCCGCACACCGTCACGTTGGGATTGGCGCCGTTGACCGGCGCGGAGACCACGGATCCGGATCCGTTGGCTGCTGCTGATGTAGTGACCTGCGCCGCGTGCCCGATGCCATCCGCGAAGGCGGAGTGGCCGAGCAGAACGGTGGCGATCACGGTACCGATCACGGCGACGGCAAGTCGCAGGAACAACGAGATCGGCAAACGTTGACGTTGCATGATTCCTCCTCGAGTGGTCGACACACGAGTGTGTCGCCGGTTCGCTAGGGTCGCGTTGCCCTCGCGAAGGCGTGAGCCCTCACGAGCGCGACCTCAGCCGGGAGGAACCGGGTTTGAGAGAGTGACCCCTACGGGGATCAGGACGCGGCGCCTCCGGACGGCGAACCAGACCTCGAGCAGGAGTATGCCCAGCGTCAGGAGCAGGGCACCGGCCGAGGCGCCGGAGACGAACGAGAGACCTGTTGATAGAGCGCCGCCGGGACCGTTGGCGAGTGGCGACGGCAGATATGGAACAGCAGGCGAAGCCGGTGATCCGCGATGAGAGTCAGCGGAGGCGCCACGACCCGATGTCGCCACAAGAGCGCTCGACTCTGCCGCACGGTTCTCCGAGAACGGAGCGACGACAGAAACGAGGGCCCTCGGGAATCGCGACAGGTTCGCGGAGACCACTGGGCCGTTCGCGGGCACATTCTTGGTGGCCGACGAGTGCAGCGGGCGATCTGCCAAGCTCGCGTATCGCGCTGCATGCCCCGCTGAGCCGCCCACGGTCTGTGCTCTACGTGTCTCGGGGAAGATCGTTCGCTGGACCGTCGCCTGACGGCTAGCCCGGGCGGACCTATGAACGGGGCCGGCCGGCCGTCGCGCGATCGGTGAGTTGTTCCGGTACGAGTTCGTGGTGCTGATCGGCCGCTTGCTGCCCTCCGCTACCGCGCGTTGGGCCGGATCTCCGCGCCCGACAGTAGAAAGAGGCGAACGGTCGGAGGCACGTGACCGTTGAATCGTCCGAGTGCGGGCCGGCGAGGTCGATCGCGGCGAGGTGCCCGGCCTGGAGGCAGGCGAAGAGCGGACCAAGGTCGCTCTGGCGTTTGTGATTCTGCCGGATGCGGTCTGTGCCGGTTCGCTCGCCGTCCGGGCCGTCGTGCTCACGACCGAGGAAGCGGTCGACGTTGCCGTGCCGGCGGTGCTGCTCGCCGCTTGACCTGCTTGGCTCGCCGCGGCGCTTCCGGTAGCGACAGTTCCGGTTACGGCGTTCGTCGCTGAATTGACGGTAGTTTGGGCAGAGCCCGCGACCGGGGCTGCCGCTTGGGTTGCGCTGGTCGTGGTCTGGTTGACGGTTGCGGCCGTCGTTCCCGTCGTCGCTTTCACGGTACTTGTGGTGGTGTCGACTGTCTGATGGGCGGTAGTCGAGACACTGGAGGTGGATGATGTCACGGTCCGAGTGGCCGAGGACGTGGTCTTGCCGGTGGTGGCCGACGCGCCGTTGATGGTTGACGACGCCGTGGCGGTTGCGCCTTTGACGGTCGAGCTTGTCGCCGAGGTGGCCTTGCTTGTGGTGGACGACGCGGCGTTACCGACCGCGGTGGTCACGGGCGCTAGTGGGGGCGAGGCCGCGAAGGCCCGCTGCGAGCCAAATAGCACGACAAGAATGACGCTCGCGAGGATTGCGGCCGCGAGGCCCATCAGTCGACCTATGGTTTGTGCTGTGTTCATGGTTGTCGAGGGAAGGCCTGTTCCCACCTCCACACTTCCAATCTAGACTCGCGTTTGTCGAAAAATCAGCGGCACGGGGTTACGGTTGGGTTTCGAATCGCGGATGGTAGAAACGCGTTGCAGAGCCGCTGGCTCATCCCGGCGGGCTAAGATTGGCGTGTGAACTGGGTCGATATTGCCATCGTGGTGCTCCTCGCGCTTGATGTTCTGTACGGGCTGCACCGTGGCTTCATTCTCGAGGTGGCCACGATTATCGGTGTGCTCGCTGCCCTAGCCGTGGCCAAGGCGGACTACTCGGTAGTGCGCAACCTGCTCGATCCGCTGGTTCACGGGCACCCACACTGGCTCACCGTAGTCTCGTATCTCATAGTCTTTGTGGTGGTCTGGGCCGCCATCCTGGTGGTGGCGGGCAGGATTCGCAGCCTGATCCATCTGCTCTTTCTGGGCTGGCTCGATCGGCTGGCCGGTGGCTTCGTGGGCCTGATCCAGGGACTGATACTGGTCGTCGTTTTGCTCGGCCTGGCCAAACACTATCCCAACCACACCTTGCGTCACGCCCTGCATCACTCTCAGCTAGCCTCGAGCCTTGGTCGAGCCGGACCCTACGTGGATCACCTCTTGCCCCACGCCCAGTATTACTAAACGGGGGTAGTTGTGGGCCGGATCGTCTTACTCTTCCTGATCACCAGCATAGCCGGATGCGCCTCGACGTCCGTGCCCGCGGCTACGTCGATTCCCACGCTTGCTTCCCGGGCCAACGGCTCGGCACCTACGCCGCCGCCCACTCCCAGCGGGACTCGTCCCGACGGCGCGATCTATCTCTACTACAACCTCATCAGCCAGCGGCGCTACCAGCAGGCCTACCGGCAACTGGACACCGGGGGACGGCCGGCGTTCGGGAATTGGCTGGAAGGATACGGTAAGACCGCCGAGATCGCCGTGTCGCATCTACAAGAGGCCTCGTATCGATTCCGCGACGGAAGTACCTTCACCTGTGCCGGCGTTTCTCTCATCTCGCGACAGCGAAACGGCAACATTCAATCGTTTGGCGGTTGGTACATGCTTCGAAAGGTAGGAGCCGGCCACTGGCTGATCGACCTGGCAGGCAGCGACATCGGGCCGGGCGCAAAGATCCATGTTCCCTCCAGCGATGCCTGCCGGAGTGGTGTCTCGCACACGTCCAGTGCCTGTGCGCCTAACGCCCTGCGCCTCAGCGCGACGTGGCAAGGGGCGAGCGGCCCTTTGGTGGGCGAAGCCCGGCTCAGGAATGTCGGCCGGAAGACGTGCGTTCTGGCAGGCCTCCCGGTGGTGAGTCTCATCGATGCGCATGGCCGCTATCTCCGGGTTTTGGACACGGCGATCGGTCTCCCCCCGGAACGTGAGTTGCGCCTCGCGCCCGGCCACCGTGCCGGCACCCATCTTGAATGGTCCAACTGGTGCCAAGGCAAAGTTGCCACGCCGATCACCCTTCAGATCGAGCTCCCGTCTAATCAGGGAGGTCTTACGTCTCAGGTTGGCGTAAGAACGCCACGCTGCGACTCATCCTCTCGCCCCTCGACCTTGCAGGTTGGCTTGCTGAGCTAGTTATTCCGATTCCCGTAGATGCTGCATCCGGTCGGGCAGCACCAGATCGAGCAGCGTCCGAATCACCAGCGCCGTCACGATGGCGGCGATGAAGCCAAGATCCACTCCCACGCTCGTGCCAAGCAGACCCTGACCGAGCTTGCCCCAATCCACTTGGGGTAGAGGATACATGCCGAACCAGGCGGCGACGAGGGCAGCTAGCAGCGCGATAGTGGGTCCAAACCCGGCGGGCAAGGAGGAGCGCCTGTCCCAGTCCCGGGGATCGTAGTGGCCGCCTCGCTTGAAGAAGTTGTACAGGATCAGTACGAACCAGGCGCCCACCCAGTAGGACAGCAGCAGCAGAAACGCCTGAAACTTATCTGCGAAATTCTGCAGAAAGAGGATGGCCGCGATCGCGCTGAGCGCCCCTCCGGCAAGCGTCACCGCCCAGCGGGGCACGTGCAAGCCGGCGGCCTGGACGGATAGACCGCCCGTGTAATCATTGGGAATGTTGTTGGAGACCGTGCTCAGTCCGATGATGAGCACGCCGGCAACCACCCAGCCGTTGTTACCCAAAACCGCTGGGACACCGTGCACAACGTTCGTCGCCGCGGTCACCTTGAAGGCGGTGGTGGTGAGCAGCGCTCCCAGCGACTCGACCCAGACAGCGGAGAGCGTCAACCCCAGGAAACTGCTGACGAACACCGCGGGCAGAGAGATCGTGCTGGGCAGCTTGCGGCTGTAATCGGAGACATAGGTGATCCAGCCGATTCCGAAACCGAACGAAGTGAGCACCATCCCGAGCCAGTTCTTCCAGAAAGCTCCGCCTGATGTGCTGCTGGCCCCCGCGTTCGGATGGTGCGAGAGGACGGCTATGGTGATGATGGCGAAGATAAGGATGGTGAGGTAGGTCGACCACTTCTCCCAATGGAGGACCAGGTTGTAGCCGATCACGCTCACCGTCGTGGTAATGGCGGCGATCACGATGATCCATAACGTGTACGATCCCTTTCCAGGTCCAAGAGCGCTCAGTCCGAGGAGCAGGAAAGCCAGCTGAACCGCGGCGACACCGGTGACCAGATTCACGGCGCTCCAGGAATAGGTATAGAGCGCGTTGAAGAATCCGATGATGCGACCGACGGTGTAGCCGAAGGTGAAGCGGGAGAACAGGATCTGGACCATGCCGGTTCGAGGACCGAACGTCGAGGCAAACCCCAGGCCGAGTGCCGCGATGATCGTGCCGACCGCGATGGCGCTGAGCGTCGCCCAGAAGCTCAGGCCGAATGCTACCGGGCCGAGGAACCCGACGAAGAGGGAAGACACTACCGCGTTGGCCCCGAACCAGACGCGGAACTGGCTGGCGGCGCTGCCGTAGCGAATGTCGACGGGAACCGGCTGTCTGCCACGCCGCTCGAAAAGCCGGTGCTCGGCTTCCTCCGCCGACAGCGGAGTCGCTTCGGCGCTCACCGGCACTCCTTTCGCCTGAAAGTGTCCTCCAGTATTGTCACCAATCCGACCGGCAGTTCTCCATTCCAGCCTCCAGCCCCGCCCGCAACTCTGGGTCGTTCCCCAGCTCACCCCGACCGGGATTGTGATCCCTCCACGCGTACGCCAGAATGGCACTTGCCCCTCCCTTGCAGAACGCGGTTACTTGAGTTGCGAGGGCTGACCCTGTTTCCGGCGCCCAATCAACACCACCGGCATGAAGCGGCGTAAACGCCTGCGGGATCCCGACAAGCGGTTCCCGCTTGATGTTCCAGCCACGGCGCCGCAGGTACGCCTTCTCGTAGGGCAAGACGCGGTGCATGGTCCAGTCGACGGAGTGGACGCTGAACCAGGGGCTTTCGCCGTAGATGTACAGGGCTACCATATCGCAGCCGCGGGGAGTGAAGTTCGCCATGGCCTGCTTGAAGGGACCGTCGATCGACTGCCAGCGCGCGTGTGGGCCCGAGCGGTAGTCGAGATTACCCGTGAACCCGCAGATCATCGGCCGGTTCACTCCTGCTTTCCGATTTGCCTGCGTTACGAGAACATGAATTCGGTCGAGGGTGTGGCGCACATCACCACCCGGATAATCATCGAGCACCCAGAAGCCCGCTACCGCCGACTGGCGCGCGATTCGGGCCAGATGATCGCGTGTCTCGCGCTCGATCCTTCGTTCGAGCCCCGGCGATATGACGCAACGCTGATGCGTCTTGAAGCTGATCTGGCAGGCCTGGGAGATGTAGTCCCAGAAGCTCTCGTCCAGCATGTGAAGCCCGTCCGCTGCCATCTTGGCGGGCACGTTTCCTACCTGGTATGGGTACGACATCTGGTCGAGTCCGATACCGTGCTTACCTGCCGCACGAACGTCGGGAAGCGCGTTGTTGTTGAAGACGCCGACCTGGCCCTGGATTTCGGGCCACGTGAAGGGGCTGGTCGGGAAGAGAAGACGAGCGACGGCAAGGCCGACCAGCACGACCAGAATGACGACGGCAACCAGAAACAGGCGATGGCGCATGGCGAGCCTATCTTATACTGGCGGGGATAAAGCGGGGAAGATGATCGTCAAAAGTGGCTTGGTGGTCCGACCTGATGGCACAACCACCCAGCTTGACATTCGCATCAGGGACGGTCGGATCGAAGCGCTAGGATCCTTTGACGCCGATGATGATACCATCGACGCGTCACATTGCCTGGTGGCTCCCGGCATCATCAATACCCACTGCCACTCCAACGAGAACTTCTTCAAGGGGTTGTTCGACAACATGCCCCTTGAGATCTGGCTCCTCTTCTCCTACCCGGTGCTGGCCGCCTCTCCGCAGTCCCCGCGCGAGATCTACGTGCGGACCATGCTCGGCTGCATCGAGATGCTCAAGACCGGGTGCACCACGGTGGTCGATTTCCTGTATGAGATGCCCGAGACCAATCCAGACACGGTGGCGGCCGTGCTGCAGGCCTACCTGGACAGCGGCATGCGCGTGTTGCTCATCGTTGGCTATGCAGACAAGGTCTACTACGAAACCACGCCGCTTGCCACCGACCTTTTGACTCCCGAGCTCAAGAACCGCATCGATAGCACTCCGCTCCTGTCTGCCGAGCAGAACATCGACCTGGTCGATTCGATCCGGTCGGAGTGGCACGGGCGCGGGGACCGCATCATGATCGGTCTCGGCCCCAGCGGCCCGCAGCGCTGTACCGACCGGCAGCTCGACCTCTCGGCGAACTATGCCGAACGGCACGATCTCCAGATCCACATCCACACCCTGGAGACCAAGATGCAGGCGTACAGCGGTCATCTTTACTACGGCAAGACGATCATCCAGCATCTGGCTGAGCTCGAGTTTCTGAGCTCGCGCGTCAGCCTCAACCACGCGATCTGGCTCACGGAGCAGGACATCGATCAGGTTGCTTTATCCGGCGCCGGCACCACGCACAATTTACTGAGCAATTTCAAGCTGGGGAGCGGTATATCGCCCGTCCCCGAGATGCTCGCCAAGGGCATCAACGTGAGCATCGGCACCGACGGGAAGAGCAGCAATGACAGCCAGAACCTCTACGAAGTGCTGAAGTCCGTGGCCCTACTGCACAAAACGCAGCAGCCGGAGTTCGAGCGATGGCTTGGTGCGCCGGAAGCGTGGCGGATGGCGACAGTTGGGGGGGCGCGATCAGTCGGTATGCGAGAGGAGTTGGGCTCGATCGAACCCGGCTACCGCGCGGACCTGGTTTTGTTCGACCTGCGCAGCGTTCCGTTTACACCGCTCAACAATCCCTTACATCAACTGGTCTATTGTCTGCCGAGCAGCGCGGTGAAGACGGTTCTAGTCGAAGGCAAGGTCGTGGTGAGCGACGGGCAGTTGTGCGGCGTGGACGAAGGGGTATTACTGGCCGAAGGCCAGGAGCTTGGCCGTGAGTTTGTCGGCCGAAGCGGTCCCACGTTCGAGCTTGCTCGGCAGCTCGTGCCGAGCGTGGCTGCGGGATACCGACGGGCAGTGGCCCAGTGTGTAGGAGTGAACCGGTATGTCGGAAACAATTGACGTCGTCGTCGAGATTCCTAGAGGTAGCCGCAACAAGTATGAGTACGATCACGTCACGAACCGAATCCGGCTGGATCGCGTGCTGCACTCGTCCGTCCACTACCCTACGGATTACGGATTCCTTCCCGAAACGCTTGCCACGGACGGGGATCCGCTGGACGTACTGATCATCGTCCACGAACCAAACTACCCCGGCGTGGAGCTTCCGGTACGACCGATTGGAGTTCTGCGCATGCGAGACGAGCACGGTGAGGATGAGAAGATACTGGGCGTTCCTGTTGGCGATCCGCGCTTTGACGACATCGAAGATATCGAAGATCTACGCCAGCATTGGCTCAAGGAAATCGAGAACTTCTTCGCAACGTATAAGCTTCTGGAAGACAAGGAGACTGAGCTCCACGGGTGGGAAGGCTCTCGTCAGGCTCGGGCAGTCATCGCCGAGAGCCGTCGCAGGTATCGGGAGACGATCGAGGGTTCCGCCGCACCGTAAGGCAGCGGCGCCTGCAGGCGTCAGGCGTGAGGGCCGTCGGCCAGACGCCAATCTCGCAGTTGCACTTGCGGCCTCGAGGCTCCACGCCAGTTGTCAATCTGAAGGTGGAAGGCCACGTCTAGCCTCGCCCCATCCGGAACCTGCTGAAACGACGGCGACGCATTGAAGAAAACGCCGTTCACGCGGCAGTTGCCTTGCCGCACGGTGAGGCCTATGTGTTTTCCATTCTGCGAGACGCGCCGGCGCCGTATGGTCACGCCCCGTGCCATGAAAACCGGCTCGTCGAAACCCATGCCGAACGGCGCCAGGCTCCTCACCAGTTCGGCGGCCCTCATATCAAGCTGAGATAGAGACACCTCGGCATCAACCTTCAGGGTCTTCTCCAGGCAATCAATCGGTACCGCGGCTAGCGCTGCGTCTTTGAGAAGTCCCTCGGCAATCTCGAGCCGGTCGGCCGCTACCCTGAAACCGCCTGCCCCCGCGTGCCCGCCGAATCCCAGGAACAACCCGCCGGCCAGACTCGCCTCGCAAGTCTCCAGGAGAGAATCTATGCGGACGCCGGGTGCGCCGCGGCCCGATACGGTCACCACGCCCTCGGCATCCACGCACCCCGCAAATGCCGGCAGACCGTATCGATCCACCAATTTTGCCGACAGGAGGCCCGAGATTCCAGGCGCCCAGTCGCCGGTCACGATCAGCACCGGAGCCATCGCCCCAGAAGCGACCTTCGCCAGCACCTCTTCGACTGGACCCAGTGTCCCCGCCAGTGCCGCGAAGCGCTCACTTACCATCTTCTGCCGTTCGCCGTTGAGGGAACTGAGACGTGATGCCAACTCTCCGGCCCGGCTCGGGTCATCGGCGGTGAGCAACTCGTAGGCCAGAGCGGGCGACGCCATTCGATTGGCGGCGTTGATGCGGGGCGCAAGATAAAAGCCCACCGAGACCGGGTCGATCTTGTCTTGCTCAACCCGCGCCACATCGAGCAGTGCTAAGAGTCCCGGCCGAGCTGACTGCCGCAGTGCCTGAAGACCGGCTATCACCAACGATCGATTCTCGTCCCGGACGGGCACGACGTCGGCTATCGTGCCCAGCGCTACGAGATCAAGTTGGTCGGATGGGTCAGGACCTCCCAGCTTTTCATGTAGGGCCTGGGCCAGCTTATAGACGACCCCGACGCCGCACAAGTGCCGGTATGGATACGTCGAATCGTAGCGGGTCGGGGCGACGGTCAGGCAGTCGGGCAGAGACAGGTCCGGGCGGGCCTCATGGTGATCGGTCACCACCACATCCATCCCAAGGTCTTGGGCCACCTGAACTTCGGCGAGGGCCGTAACAGCGCAATCGGCGGTGATAATCAGGTTAACTCCGCGGTCCGCGAGGCGCGTCAGGCGGTCGAGATGAAGGCCGTGACCATCACCTCGGTCAGGAATCTCCACCAGTGGGTCGGCTCCGAGCCGACGAAGGGTCGTATCCAGCAATGCTGCCGAGGTTATCCCGTCGCAGTCGAAGTCGCCGTACACAGCTATCCGCTCGCCATCCGCCAGCGCTCGCCCGATGCGATCTACCGCCGCGCCCATATCCGGAAGAAGAAAGGGATCGTGCGAGATAGGAATCTGCGCAAAGAACTCGGCGATTTCGCGCACGGTTCGATAGCCGCGGCAGTACAGCAAATGCGACAGCATTACGCTGCGGCCGTCTATCTCAGCTCGAATCTCATCCGGCAGCGGCGAGGCGAGATTCCATACTGCGCGCTCGCCGCGAAGAGCTTCGACAGGCACAGTGTCTTGACTCACCACATACTTTAACAATCGGACTTTGGGCGATGGTGGGGCTGCAGATACGGGCGACTCCTCGCTGTAGTAGCGTTCCCGCCCCTGGAGGGTCGTGAATACCGAACGGCGCCGGATTCACTAGTACAGGAACTCCGGCGCCGCGCAGTGAAAAGAGAAGGCTCTCTTAGTAAGCCACGGTTTTCCTGGATCCGACAGTGCCGGCGGTCCCGCCGTGAAGGGGAGTATCGACCCTCGAGGCGCCCGGGGCACGCATCTTGCGCGCCCTTGCAGTTGGAGGTTCGTATGGACAGATCACTGACCGAAGAGCAAGAAGATCAAGCCGCCGGAGGTGACATTGGCATAGGCGACGGGGATATTGCAGCCACGAACAGACCAAGTCGCCGCAATCCGGCTGATGGGACAGGCACTCCAGAGGGAACCGACACTGGTGAGACCGGAGTGATCCGTACGAGTGCAGCGCCCGGAGAGACTGGCGGCTACGGCAGTGAAGCCACCCCGGGGAGCCTCCCGAAGGATCAGGGGGGACTCAGTGGCGGCTACGGCACCGGAGGCGTGGACCCCGAGGAACAGGCCCAGGAGCCCGAGTAACCATGGATGAGCAAGACGGAGACGCACCGGTTCCGGCCACCATCGGAGTCACCGGAACCGATGAGATGAACGTGACGGTCGAGCCCGACGACCCAAATGTGGCGAGCGAAGGTTTTGCCGCCTCTGATTCGGGATCCACCGCCCCCTTCGAACCGTCGGACGAGCTCCTGACGGGCCGGGTAGAGCGCCCGGAAGCGGCGCGACATGGCGAGACATCGGAAGAGGGCCAGGAGCCGCCGGGCGCCTGGGAGAGAAAGCCGTAAACCGGTTTTCCTTAACCTAATCGCAACCCTCAACGATTGGCTACGTCCGCTCGCCGGGGTATGCTGCGCCCATGGAATTGATCTGGATCGACAAAGGTAACCGGCCCAGCACGGCCGATGTGGCGATTGACAGTCCGGCGGCCGCGTTGCACTGCCAAACCTTCAACCCGGCACCTTATGTGGCTCTCTTGGCCGGCTTGTCGTGTGTTGCCATCCTCGCCGTGTCGTCGCTGGGGAGCTTGATCGCGCTTCTGTAGGGCGACGCGGGACCACCCTCATCGTTGCTCGGAGTTGAATCCGCCAAAACGGTGACGCGCCGAAGTTCGACGCGATTCCCTTCTCTGCCCCCTCGGAACGGCGTCACGCTCGTAGGCCGGTGGGGAGCCGCCGCTGCCTGAAGAAGGGGCGCGGGATGTCGTGTTCCCTGAGGGGGAAGGGAGGCAGCGGGGCGGCGAACCGCGCCGCTGCCTGATTGCCTGCATTATCTGGTCACTTCGGACCTTTGTCAACGGTTTCTTTTTGAAGCTCAGTCGTGGCAACCAGGGACGAAGGAGGCCCTGGGAGCGGGAGCCGAGCCGCAACGCGCTCTCGTCTTACGCCGAGCGACGCGATTCCTGCCGGAGCCAGAGAAGCAACTCGCCGGCCGGAAGCGGCTGGCTGAGATAGTAGCCCTGTATGCCATCGCAACCCATCGCTGCTAGAGTATCCCAGGTGTCGCGGCGCTCCACGCCCTCTGCGATCACTGCCAACCCCAGATTGTGCCCCAGATCAATTACCGCCCGTACGATCACCTCGTCGTTATTGCCGTTGGCCATGTCAGAGACGAACGAACGGTCGATCTTCACCTCGGCTGCTGGGATCTGTTTGAGATATGCCAAGGACGAGTAACCGGTACCGAAATCGTCAATCGATACACGCACACCCATCTCGTGTAGCGGCTGCAGAATAGCCATGGCTTGGTGAACATCCGCCATCACAGCGCTCTCGGTCACCTCCACGGCTAGCACAGACGGATCGAGCTTGTGATGAGCGAGATTGGTAGCAATGGTCGACGTGAGATCTCTATCGAGTAAACACTGGGCGGAGAGATTGATAGCGACCATGACATCCGACCCTGCGGCCCGCCACGCGCGGCACCACCGCAGCGCCTCGTTCAGCACCCAGAGAGTGAGGGGTTTAATCAATCCGGTTTGCTCCGCCAGGGGAATAAATTCATCGGGCGCAATCATGCCGCGGACGGGATGGTGCCAGCGAGCGAGCGCCTCGACTCGGTTGACGTCACCGTCGCTCAGGCGCAAGCGCGGCTGAAAATTGAGAGAAAGCTGTCCGTTGTGGATGGCCTGGCGTAGGTCTTCAATGAGGTCGAGCCGTTCCGGCTGGTGCTGGTCGTGCTCGGATTCGTACACCACGATGCCCCTGTGCGACCTCTTTGCAACGTACATCGACACGTCGGCGCGACGTAGCAAGGACTCGCTGTCGTCACCGTGCTCGGGAAACAGGGCTATGCCGATACTGGCCTCGACCGTGAGGCGGTGGCCGTCTATCGGAAACGGGTGAGCCAGGGACGCCTGAATCTTGTTGGCCACCCGCACCGCGCCCAGCAACTCGGCTTCCGGCAGAACCACTGCGAACTCGTCACCACCCAGTCGAGCCACAGTGTCCGGCTCGCGCAGAACCTGCCTTAGCCTGGTGCTCGTTTGTGAGAGCAGGAGATCTCCGTAGTGATGACCGAAGGTATCGTTGATCTCCTTGAAACCGTCGAGGTCCATGAGTAACAGCCCGACGCGTCGGTCGGTGCGGCGAGCGGAGAGCACGGCTTGCCGCAGTCTGTCGTTCAGCAACGTTCGATTGGGCAGATCCGTGAGAGCGTCATGCAGGGCCTGATGCTCGAGGGCGGCCTCGAAACGACGGCGTTCGCTCACATCCCGTCCGATCCCCTGGACGCCGATCGGGCGTCCGTCCCGGTAGAGCAACTGAGTATTGACTTCGATGGGGAGACGGCCGCCATCACGCTTTGTGATGCTCAGCTCGTACGTGGTCGACTCGCCTCCCGCAAGTTTGTCAGCGATCATTCGGCGGGCCTGGTCGAGCGACTCCGGAACGATCACATCGGCCATATTCAGGGCCAACGCCACCTCTTCGCTATACCCTGTGAGGCGCTCGGCCATGCGATTGATGGACGTGAAGTTGCCCTGCAGGTCGATGGTGAAAACGATGTCGCCCGCATTTTGAAAGAGGTCGTGATAGCGCTGCTCCCGCTCGCGCAATGCCTCTTCTCGCTGCATCCGTTCCGATATATCGTGGGCCACGAACGTGATTGCGACGGCCCGCCCATGGTCGTCCGTCACCGTTGCTGAACTGACTTCGGCGGGAAAGAGCGAGCCGTCCGACCGGCGGGCCTGATAAACGGAATTGTACCCGCTTTCCACTTCCAGATTGGCGCGCTCCCGCAGCACCGCCGCGACGCGGTCGCCTTCTTCCTCGGCGGCCATCTCGGCGATGTGCTTTCCCAAGATCTCGTCGGTAGAGTAGAGGAAAAGCTCCGCTGCCCGACGATTGACCTGGCAGATGCGTCCTTCCAGGTCCGTGACGGCGATCGCGTCCGGCGATGTCTCTATCAGGCTGCGATAGTGCTTTTCACTGGCGCGAAGGCTTTGTTCAACCTGCGCTTGGCGGGAATTGGCCTCGCGAAGAACGTCGGTCTCCGATCGCGCCCTGGCTCGTTCCTCCTTTACCTGAAACGAAGAGAGCCCCAGCAGGCAGACACCCACGATCAAAGCGAGGATCGCCATTCCGGCGTCCCCTGCAATGAGTGTCTTGACATCGATGATAGCCATACTGGCCAGGGCGACCGCCAGGATCGGCAGTCGAGGCCACCAGCGCTCGAGATGAATCGTTTCCCCACTCCCCGAAACGGGCGCGATTGACGAAGGTCGCATGGGGAGCATATCTCAAGCCAATGTGTACTTCAACTGGTCGAAAGGAGAATAGGGGCGGCCGGCCGACGTCGTCGCGTCGGCGGCCTCCGTTCCGTAGCCTCAGGGGAACACCAGGGCGCCTAGGAGTCGATCAGGACGACGGGCTCCGGGCCGGTCAATCCCAGCGCGGTCCACTGGGCCAGGTCGTGGCCGAAGACACAGCGTGTATTAGGGCGTTCCGCCAGCCGGCGTAAGCGCCGGAGGCTCGAACGGGCCGCAGTTACATCTACAACTGCCCCTAACTTGTCCTCCCGCCAATGCTCTTCTGTGTAGACGGCGTCCCAGGTGAACAGCCAGTCTTGGCCGGGGCTGTGGATCAAGACCGATTGGTGGCCCGGCGTGTGTCCGGGCGTGAGCAGCATATCGACGCCGCTCACCGGCGACCAGTCACCCCGCACGTTGCGAAATGTGACAAAGGGACCATCCCAAAACGCCGGATCTTCACTATCTGCCACCGATTCCAGTTCTGCATCCTGGACCCAGAGGGGGACGTCGCGCAACAGCGGATTGCCTCCGGCATGGTCGAAGTGTAGGTGGGTGTTCACCACCATGTCGAGTTCGGAGGTACGGAGTCCGAGAAGCTCCAGTTGTGCGTCAACTCGCTCGTGAGGACCGACGAGGGGCTTGATCCAGGCGGGGTCCAGGTCAAAGGCCCGACTGAGACCGCCCGGGTCACCCGCAGCGGCCGGCGGAACTCCAGTGTCGATGAGAATGTTCTTTCCGTCTTGCTGAACCAGGAGCATCATGACCGGCAGAGTTATCTTCCGGTGCGAGTCGTCGCCAGGGTGGATGACGGCCCGGTCAACGGATAAGCGGCCCCCCGACAGGGCAGAAACCTTCAGGCGTCTACCCGTTGGCTTCCGGACTCGTCACGATGACTTCTTCTACCGGCGGCTCGTCGGACGAGGTGGTGTCACCCATGTAGCCCGCGTCGGGCGGATCGTACGGATCGGGGTCATGACCGGTGCCGACCTCGACGCCGCCGCTGGTTGTGCCCGAGTAGCCGCTTCCCTCTCGTACAGTACCGGGGCCCGCGATTTCGTCGCCCGTTGGAAAGGGAGCGCTGTGGGTGCTCGGCGCGACCTCGTTGTCAGGTTGATTGTCCTTCGTCATGCCGTCCTCCGTTGCCATCGCTGATGCCACCCGCATCATCCGTACCGCGGCACCGCGGAGGCGCGTGCCGTTTGTTTCGGGAGCAACGTAGCGCAACGTGAGCCGGCCGTTGGTCTGTCGCTTGAGGACATCCCCCGACTGCGCGCCCCACCGGTACTCGATCCATTGACGGTGGTAGTCGCTGGGCGTTTCTACCGTAAGTACGCCATCTGCGCACGACAGGGGGCGGAGCGGCGCAAACCAGCCCTCGATAGCAAGCGCCCCGACCGACTTCTCAAGCTCGCGGCAAAGGAGGCTCCACTCCGCCGTTCCTTCGCTGACAGGTGTGCGTGGGCTACCATGGCTTTCCTTGCCGTTGTCACTGCCGTGATGGGCACCATTTCCATTGGCGTGAGCTACGCCATTCCCGTTGGTGTGGCCGGCGTCACCGACGGAAATCGGCGCGAGCTCAGCCTGCCAATCCGGACGAGCCGGCACCGGCGGCGTCGGCTCGCCCTTTCTCGTTTCATATCCGTAGGGCTGATAGTTGTCGCTGCGATAGTAGGAGTCATTGCCGCGATTGACGCAGTTTACGATGCAACCGGCGATGTTGATGCCGGACGGCCCCAGTACCTCGATCGTTCGCGCCACCGTCCGTCGCGTGGTCGAGCCGAGACGGACGACGAGGACCGCTGCATCACAAAGGCCGGACAGGATTGCCGAGTCGGCGAGAGGAAGCACCGGGGGACTGTCGATTACCACGATGTCAGCGTGATCTTGTAGCTCGCGTAGAACCTGCCCCATCCGGTGGGAACTGATGATTGGGCCGGGATTGGGCGGCAGGGGGCCGCTGACTATTACTCGAAGTCGAGGCTGCTCCGTAGGGAGCAAGTAGTCTTCCGTAGTAGCCGATTCGTCCAACAACAAGCTGGTCAGACCCGGCTGTACGTCCGGGTGAAAGATGGAGGCGACACTTGGCCTGCGTAAATCCAGATCGACCAGGATGGTCGACTTGCCGGATTCGGCGAAAGCCGAGGCTAGATTGCTGGCCACGGTTGACTTGCCTTCTCCCTCCATCGCACTCGTGACGAGCAGGGTACGGGGGTGCTTGTCCAGCGTGGTGAAGGCGATGTCCGCGCGCGCAAGGCGGAAGGCTTCGGCCACGGGCGAGGACGGGTGATGGGCGAGGATCAGCGATCGGTCCGAGGGGCGCTTGCGTGGGAACTCGCGTGTGTCGGGAATGGCGCTGAGTATGGGAAGGTCGGTGACGCGGCTCAGGTCCTCGGATCGGCGAATGGTGCTGTCCATCTGGTCGATAGCTACGCCGCCTACTCCGACGATGAGGAATACCAGCAAAAAGGCCAACGCGGCATTCAGCGACCGGTGCGGGCTGCTCGGCGTCAGGGGCGCCACTGCCGGGGAAACAACACGAACTATGTTTGACCGCTGCAGCTCCGCCATGCGGGTGTTGTTTTCTACCTGAACAAGATTGTCGTAGCGGTTTCTGTCGTGCGCTCTCTTGGCGGCGTGTTCGTCGCTTTCTATCCGGTCGAGGAGTGCCTTGTAGAGCGACTGATCCCACGACTGCTGCCCCTTGATGAACACCCTGGCGACGGCGTTGACCATTGCGGCCGCCAGCACCGGATCGTGAGACGTGGCGGAGCAGCTGAAAAGCGATGTAGTCCCGCTGCTCTGGCAGACCAAGTTTTGGGTAAGGACCTTCTTTTCCCCCGCTGATAGCGTGGGGTGCAGCGCCCCTTTGACCATAGCCAGCGCAGCTTTGATGTTGGGGGGCTGCGCCGCGACCGTGGCGTCCGTGAGCGCGCCGGCGCTGTCGTACTGGGGATCAACCGGATTTGCCTGACTGGGTTGGCCGATCTGCACCTGCATCACGCTGGTGGCCGTGTAGAGCGGGCGAATCTCGTACTTCGTGTAGACATACGATCCCGCCCCGGCCAGCAGGGCTAGCACCAGGGCTATAGGCAGCCAGCGCTTTGCAATTCGAAAGTAATCGTTCAGCCGCACCTAGTGCCATCCCTTCCCCGCGAGCAATTTGGGGGGTTTAAGGATAACACTAACGCATCGAGAGGCATTTGTCATCACCCCTTACGGGGAAATGTCTCCTACCACTAATGGCCCACTTCCGGGCCGCACATTCTCGGAAGCCAAGTGATCGCCTAAACGGGGGTAGAGGAGGCCGAAGCAGGTGATGATGCCGAGAGACGGCATCATCCAGTGTTCCTTGATCATGCTGCCCGCGACCATGGAGCTGAGCAAAATGACTGCGATTCCTATCGCAGCTGGATGTCGCCGGCTCTGGAACAGAACGATGCGTCCAAGAACGGACAGCATCGCAAGCAGTGCCATGAATCCGATGAGGCCGAAATCCGCCAGGGCTCGAACGAAGTCACTCTGCGCGCTTCCGACAGCGATGTAGCTGGGCAGCGACGCTTCCAGCTGTTCTGCCCCCACACCCGTAATTGGGTGCTGCACGAAGTCCTGCCAACCGACCTGCCAGATCGGCAATCGGAGATTTAGCGTACTGATGTCGGTAGACTGAAAGCGATTCTGGAAGTACCAGGGCAGGTGGCCGGTGTTAACCAGAATGATGAGCGTGAGACCGCCCAGAAGGGCTATAGGCGCCGCGGCGGCGCGAGCCTGATAACCGCGGGTGAAGACGACGATGGCGGCAATGGCCAGCGCGACGCTCAGCAAAACTTGCCGAGAGTCGACGATGATGACCGCGACGCCGATCGCCGGTATGCTGGCAAGCGTCAACAATAGTCGCCGCGCCTGCTTCACTCCCTCCAGCGCTATGTACGCAAAACCGGGTACCACCGCCAGAATCGCTCCAAGCTCATCCGCGTTCAGATCCTGTGCGAGTCCTCCCCGGTACGCTTGTATGTTCGGCGCTACGGAGTTGAACCCACCCTGGGAATGAAACACCGCGATCACGTACAGAGCCAGGCCGGTGCCGACAATCGCGTAGGTGGCGGCCGCCTGCCGGACCCCACGTGCATCGACCAGCGTCATCACCATCAGAGTGAAGAACGACGCCATCTCGATGTCGTTGCGCACGCTCTGCGATAACGTTGCGCTGTCGGCTTGCGACCACATGACGCTGAGAGCCGCCCACAGGAAGTACACCCAGACCGCAACCACAGCGAGACCCGCCCTGCCTCGTAATCGCGCAACAGGGTCGCATCGGCCCTGCGCCATACCGATGATCAATGATGCAAGCACCAGTCCGCCGACTGCGTCGGAAGCAGTGGCGCCCTGCGAAAAAACGCCGTAGGAGGTGTACACCGGAGAGCCCTGAATGAGAAACAGGGCGACCATGAGAAAGACCCCCGTCGTAGGAAATGCCAGCGTGGCGCCGACCGCTATTAGCCCGACGAAAGCCAGTGCCGTGACAAACGGCGAGAGGGCAGTCCCCACGACGACGGCCGCACAAACTGCGACGAGACCCCCGAGGATGCCGGCGCGCTTCCATGTTCCACCGTGAAGTTGAACCATCGAAGCGCGGTGGGCACCTACGTTGAGCATTGTCCGGCGAGTGTAGCACAATACTGGGACAAAGAGGACCCCTTGAGAGGTAACTATGAGCCGCCCTACTCTTCGCCGGTGATGTCCCTGAGTCGCGCCCCGGCCTCGGCCGTTCGCCGCCTAATTCGCTGGGCCGCTCTGTATCGCAAGACTGGATCAGCGGCTCTCACACTCGCTCTGGTTGCAGAACACGCATCGGTTCCGGCCCTCATCGCCCTCGCTAGAGGCGGCGCGCTGATCGGCAACGATGGGCATGTCACTCTCTCGTATGGCGGTCATGACTACATGTTTGCCCTGGGGGCGTCAACCGCCCTTGGCGATGTGGTCGACATGCTTGACGCCGGCTGCGAGCTGGAGATGGAAGCCGGCGAAGCGACGCTCCGGCTCCCCTGCGGCGTCGCTTTTCGACTCGAGCCGGAGGCGATGGCAACCAATCTGTCGCTCATCCGGGAGACCTTCTACCAGGGCCAGTACGACTTTCTGAACGTTGTTGGAAGGGTCGTGTTGGATATTGGCGCCAACATCGGTGACACGCCTCTGTTGTTCGCCTCGAGAGGAGCCAAGCGGGTGTATGGCTTCGAGCCGTTCAGCTTCCTCGCCGAACAAGCGGCTTCCAATGCCTCGCAGAGCCTCGTTGGAGACCGAGTTCAAATCTTTCAGTTGGGCGTCGGAGCGAGCAGCGGCGCCGGCTTTGGGAGGTACGAATCCACAAACCCCCTCGGTGCTTCCGTTCTCTCGCGGTCAACGGTCCCATCAGCTGACCTTGAACAGGTTATGACGGTGTCTCTCGAGGAGGCGATTCGCATGTGCCGGTTGGACCCTGAGGAACGGCTGGTATGCAAGGTTGACTGCGAGGGCTGCGAGTTTGAGATCTTTTCGGGCGACGTCCTGCCCGCGCTGAAATCGGTGGATGAGCTTGCTCTGGAGTTTCACGATCTACCGCCGGACTCGATCGTCCGAGTGCTGGAACGAGCCGGCTTCGCGGTCCAGATTCTCAAAGAAGGTCCGCGCGGCCATCTGCACGCCGTTCGATAACCGGCACGACTATTGCCCGTCGACGCGACACCATCTCCGGGGAGGAAGCACATGAAGCGTCTCGCTCTGCTCGTCGTGCCCTGTGTAGCCCTTATCACGTTGCCCATGAGCGCTCATGCACAGGCGGTCCCGCCGCCTCAGGCTCGACTTGCCGCGGCTCTGAATATGGTGCGTCACACCTCGGGAGTCCATCTGGCGGGCGAGGTTACGGTTTCGTCGGGCCCCGTCCACGCCCGGATCCTCCTTGCCGGGGATGTCGCGCCGGTTCGGCATGAAGCCGACCTGACTTTGGCGCTACGCCTCGCGTCAGGCGGAAAGACCGGGAGGGTGGTTTCGACACAAGCACGGGCGATTCTGGTCGGGAACCGGTTGGCACTTCGGACCGGCAACGGCCCATTCAAGTGCCGTCCCATCACGCAGATTCCCGGCCAGTATAAGTCCGCGCTCACTATGCTGCACTTCGGCGTCGGCCAGGCCCAGGCGGCCGTCCCCGCGATCCTCAACGGCATGAACACCTATCAGATTCAAACGACTTCGCACGTCTCGATCCTCGGCACGCGTGTCCCGCTCGCCGCGAAGCTGTACATTACCCGTCCCAAGGGCCGGCTGGTGGCCGAGATCGCGACGACTCATCTCGCGCTCTCGGGCAACGCGGTCAAACTCCATGAGGTCCTTTTGTTGACGAAATACGGCGAACACGCCAACATAGTGTTCCCGTCGTGTGGCACAACTGGGGGAACAGGACGAGGCTGACGTTCTATTCCGGCGTCTCCTCACCGACGAGCCCGTCGATGGACTCCCGGATAAGGTCGGCATGCCCGACGTGCCGCGAGTATTCCTCGATCATATCGATCATGAGTCGCCGAAGACTGGGTACCCGCCCGTCCGGCCAGGTGAATCGAGACGGCTGGTCTAGACCACCCTCGGCCAGCGCTTCCGCCACTGCGGAGCGGGAGCGATCCACGGCGCCCTGCCAGAGCGCGACGAGCTGCTCCGGGATGTCCTCGGCGGCCGAGTGCCACTCCCAGTCTGGGTCTGCGTCCCAATCAGCAGTGTTCCAGGGAGAACCGTACGGTCGGCCCAGCAGCTTCACCGAGAAGTAATTGTCCTCGATAAGGGCCAGGTGCTTGAGCATGCCGCCGAGGGTAATGGTCGAGGGCGGCAGAGTCGCCCGCATTCCGGCCGCGTCCAGCCCTCCGCACTTCCATGCGATGAAGGAACGCACACGGTCGAGGGACCCGAGGAGGGTAGCGATTTCGTCGCCCGCGACGGGCGGCCCGGCGCGGCTCTGCTCGTGAAGCTCAGTCACGCAACAAAACTCCTTTCGCCGCCAGGCCTATCTCTCCGCCAGAAAAGCGAGCACTCGCTGGGTGAGAAGCGACGCCGCGTCGGGGTCGTACGAGGGCAGCGAGCTGTCGGCGAACAGGTGCTGATTGCCGGGATAGAGGAACATCTCGGCTTTAGGGGCCTCCTCGACCAGAGCACGCGCCGCGTCGATGTCACCGTCGCCGACGAAGAACGGATCTGCGTCCATGGCATGTATCTGCACCGGTACCGACGCCGGCCAGACAGAGCCGAACTCCGAGGTGGGGAGGCATGCATGGAAGAAGAGCGCAGCGCGCGCCCCGGCACGGGTCTGCGCCAGCTTCTGCGCCGGCATCACCCCGAGCGAGAACCCTCCGTAGACTAATTCGTCAGGCAGGCCGTCGACCGCCCGGACGCCCCTCTCGAGCACTTCATCGAAGCCGATTTCCCCGGCATGGTTCACTCCCTCCTCCACAGTCTCGAACGTGCGGCCCGCGTACAGGTCGGGCGTGTGCACGGTGTGCCCGGCGCGGCGCAACTCGTCGGCAAACGCCGTGACTCCGGGCGTCAGCCCTTGCGCGTGGTGAAATATGACCACTTCAGCCATCTTCAGAGTTCTCCTTGCGCCTATCAAAAGCAAAAATACGCGGCTTGTCCCCGCCGTTACAGTCTGTACCTCGGCAGCAACACGACGCAAGAGTTCGGCAAACCACCGTGCCGCCTTACGTACATTACTTTCACACCTGGTATTCTGACGGCATTGGAGTCGGGACTATGACAGCAATCGATACAGCGCCGGCCCAGCCGCTCTCGCGCGTTTCGCGCTCGCGTCTGATCTCGAGCTCGGTGTATTCGACCGCCAGCCAGGTTCTGAGTCTGCCGATAGCGCTGGTGGTCAATAGCTTCGTGGTGCACCGGATTGGACTCGACAACTATGGAATCTGGGCCACGCTGACGATGATCCTTGGATACGGGAGCCTGCTCAGCCTCGGAATCAATGAATCGCTCGTCAAATATGTGGCCGAGTACATGGCGTCCGGGCGGCGACACGAGATCAACGCGCTGGTGAGTACCTCGATGGTCGTGTATTCGGTTATCGGTATGGCGTTCGTGGCCGTAATGGCACTGGCCGCCAACTGGATCTTGATCCACGAGTTCCACGCCCAACCGGGCAACACAGAGCTGTACGAGTTCTATCTGGCTGTCGTCGTTGGCTGCGCCGTGTCGCTCGCCCTCAGCGTGCTGAATGCGCTGGTCATCGGCTTGCAGCGGGCCGATCTGGTCGCGAAGGCCCTGCTCGCCTATAACTTGATCAACGCCGTCGCAAGCGTGATCGCGGTTATGGCCGGCCTCGGCTTTGCGGGCCTCGCCCTCGCGTGGCTGATTTCTCAGTTCTGCGGCGAAATCATCCTCTGGCTGATTGCCCGCCATCTCTTCCCCGAGCTGTCCCTCAATCCGTTCCTCTTCCGTCGATCAACCCTGAAGCAGATAGCGCGGTTTAGCAGCAAAGTGCAGGTCACCACGCTCACCCTCACCCTCAACGACCAGGTGGACCGAACGCTTATCGGCTTTGCTTTGGGGCCGGCGATGCTCGGCGCGTACGCTCTGGCCTCTCGCGCCGCCTCGGCCCTGCGAAAAATATCGTTTGGGGTCATGTCCGGCGTTTTAGCCGCGGGCTCCGATCTCTCGGCTCTCGACGATGCCACGCGTCTGCGGCGGCTCTACCTGCGCGCCAGCCGGTACATCGCCATCGTTGACTTTGGCTTGATGGCGGCAACGGGAGGACTCGCCGTACCCCTCGTGTGGGCGTGGCTGGGCGATGGGTTCGCGCGAACAGCAGTAACCCTGATGATCATTGTGGCCGGCTATGCCATCTGGCTTCCGGATCAGGCCACCTCCGATCTCCTGTACAGCATCAACAAGCCGGGAATCCGCATGCGGGCCGACGTGGCCTTTCTTTGCATCCATCTCCCGATTAGCATTGTGCTCATATGGCGATTTGGTTATTTCGGCACGGTGGTTGGAACAGCCGTGGCCTTGTCGATCACGCGCCTGTATCTCTACCGCGCCGGCTCTCGCGCGCTGGGTGTGCCGTCCCTGGAGCTCGTGCGCAAGAGTTTTCTTCAACCCGCTGTCGCTGCTCTACTGGCCCTGGGAGCTGTCGCGGCGGTCCAGATCAGCGGTATCCCCCTTTCATTGCCGGCCCTGGTCGGTGAGATCGCCCTGTTCGTTGCCGTGTACGGCGGATATATCGCGGCCTTTGCGCTCGATCGGTACGATTACGATCTGCTTCAGAGCTACCTCCGGCCCCTGGTGAAGCGCCTGCTTCCCGCATAGCCGGACGTGCGACGTTCTGTGACTCCTAGAAGCTACGCCCCTCGTACCAGAGGCCGGTCCTTGCGCTCCATCCCGTCTTTCGGGCGCCTCGACAGACCGGGGCCGGTAGGATAAGCTTCGTCATGCGCATCACCTGCGTGATCACCGCGCTCCGGACTGGCGGCGCAGAGCGGGTTCTGACAATCGCCGCCAACTACTGGGCGAAGCAAGGCGACGCGGTCACAATTCTGACTCTGGACGACAGCGATACCACCGCCTTCCCCCTGGATGCCCGCGTCTCTCATCGCGCCCTCGCCCTGGCCGCCGTCTCCGGCAACTTCATCGTTGGGCTCCGCAACAACGCCCGTCGACTGCGGAAACTTCGGAGCGAGATTGGCCGCACAGAGCCGGACGTCATCGTCTCCGTTCAGAGCCGGACCAACATTCTCGTCATCCTTGCTACTCTTGGCCTCCGGGTCCCGATTGTGGTGTGCGATGTCTCCAATCCGGCCTACCGGAAGCCTTCTCAACGGCTTTGGGACGTTTTGCGCCTCCTGACCTACCCCTTCGCGTTTCGGCTGATCGCCCAGACGGAAGCAGCGAGGAAACAGTACCCGCGGCTCATTCACCCCTTGCTCGAGATAATCCCCAACCCGGTACAGGATCACGAGCCACGCCTGCCGTCGCGACGACCAAAGGCAGAAACAGGGACGATTGCTGCCATGGGACGTTTCACGGAGGAGAAAGGCTTTGATCTGCTCATCCGTGCCTTCGCCGCAATCGAGGGCGGCTGCCCCGGATGGAATCTCGTCATTTGGGGCGACGGCAAACTCCGCCAAGAGTTGGAGAGCCTTGCGCGCGCCCACGGTCTCGACGACCGTATCACGATGCCGGGCTTCAGCCGGGAACCCCTTCGTGACTTGCACGAGGCCGATCTCTTTGTGCTGTCATCCAGATCGGAAGGCATGCCGAATGTCCTTTGTGAGGCCATGTCATGCGGCCTTCCCGTGGTCAGCTTCGACTGTCCCAATGGGCCGGCGGAGGTGATCCGACCCGGAGTCGACGGCGTGCTCGTACCAGCCGAAGACTGGCGGCAACTTGCCGGCGCGCTCGAGAGATTGATCCATAATCCGGATGAACGTTCTCGCCTGGCCGAGCGGGCGCCGGACGTCGCCGATCGCTTCAGCCTGGAAAAAGTTATGTCGCGGTGGCAGCAGGTTCTCGACCAGGCAGCCGAGAAGCGGGGAGTATAGACCATCCCTAAGATTCGAGTGCTGTTTCTGATTCGCTCTTTGATCAACCATGGAGCCGAACGGCAACTGGTCGAACTGGTAAAGGCGCTCAACAAAGACCGCTTCGAAGCCACTGTGGTGACCTTCTATGATGAGAATCCACTCAGCTCCGAGATCGAAGACCTCCCCGGTGTGCGGGTCGTCAGTCTTGGCAAAAGGTCGCATTGGGATCTGAGACCGTTCGGGCCGGCGCTCTATCGAGTGGCACGGCGCGAACGTCCCGACATCATCCACGGATACCTTGAAACCGCTAACCTCCTCAGCATTCCGCTGTCCCGGGCGTTGCGGTGTCGGGCCATCTGGGGAATTCGAATTGCCGATCCCGGGGTGCCGTTCCGGGCCTGGTCTCTCGCCGACCGCGTGATCTTCAAGCTTGATGCAGTGATTTCGCGCTTCGCCCACGCGATCATACTGAACGCCGACGCAAGTAGGCGGTACATGATCGCCGAGGGATTCCGACCCGACCGCATGAGAGTCATTCACAACGGCATCGACACCGAACGCTTCAAGCCAGACACCGTCGCGCGGAAGCAAATTCGGCGAGAGTGGGGTTTGGACGACGACAAGATTGCCATCGGCCTCGCGGCCCGGGTGCACCGCGTGAAAGACCATCGCGGGTTCCTGGAGGCAGCGTCGATCCTCTCCCGCCGGCGAGATGATGTGCGTTTCGTCTGCGCTGGTCGCGGTACGGATGAGGAGTGGGATGAACTTCGAAACTATGCGGCTTCTCTTTCTCTCGGCGGTCGTGTGATCTGGCTTGGCAATCAGCCGGACATGGTTAGCGTGTACAACGGCCTTGACGTGCTCGCCTCCAGTTCCATCGGCGAATCGTTCTCAAATTCGATTGCCGAGGCCATGGCCTGCGGCGTCCCCTGCGCGGCTACGAATGTCGGTGATAGCGCCGTGCTGGTTGGCGAGACTGGTTTGGTCGTCGAGCCGCGAGATCCCGAGGCCATGTGTGACGCGTGGGTTACGTTGCTCGAGGGAGACCGTGCTGGTCTCGGTCGGGCAGCGCGCGCGCGGATTGTCTCCGAGTTTGGAGTGCAGCCGCTTGCCCGCCGAACGGAGGCGGTGTTCGAGGCAATCATCTGATCGGTTGACGCGGGGGCGACAGAAAAGCCGCTCACGGGACTGCGCTTTGGGAACCCCTTATCGCCGTCTTGCCTTTGTCCAAACTTTCGGTGATTATCGTCTGGATAGCCGAGCGCAAAGACGCGTCCGGACGAGATGAGGGTGATATTCTTCACGAGATGGGGCAAGGAGAGTAGCGATCGATCCTGACGGAACCTTCATCCTATCCCTCGATACGGAAATCGCCTGGGGCTCGTTTGACGGCGACCTATCGCGGCGGGCGGCGGCGTTCAACTCCGTCCGTGCCACCATCCGACGGCTTGTCGATCTCCTCGATCGCCATCAAATTCCGGCGACGTGGGCGTTTGTCGGCCATCTACTTCTCGACGAGTGTGAACGCGTCAGCGGCACCACGCATCCGGAAGTCCTCAGACCGTCGTACCGCTGGTATCCTCACGACTGGCACTATCATGATCCCGGCACCGACCAAGAACGAGATCCGTGGTGGTACGGGAAAGACGTTCTGGATATGGTACTGTCCGCCGAGCTGAATCACGAGATCGCGACGCACACCTTCTCGCACATCGTCGTGGGCGATCCGGATTGCGATCGAGATATTTTTCGGTCGCAGTTGGCGGCCTGCAAACGGCTCCACGATGGGCTCGGGCTTCCGTTTGCTTCGATCGTCTACCCGCGCAATCGAGTGGCTTTCGTCGACGTCTTGCCGGAGTTTGGAATCACCTCCTACCGAGGCCGACAGGTGGGCACCCGCGGCGGAGGAGTTGCCGGCCGGGCTCTGACGCTGGCGGATCGCATTGCCGCCCCCACGCCGCCGACCTACAAGCTACCGGTCCGCGGCGATCAGCGGACCGTCAACCTGCCCGCGTCAATGCTCTATTCTTCGCGCTCGGGCGTGCGCCGACTAGTGCCGATGCGCTCGCGCCTGAGACAAGCGCGACGGGGAATCCGAGAAGCCGCCGAAGCCGGTCACCTCTTCCACCTCTGGTTTCACCCCTTTAATCTGAGCGGCGACGATGAGCTCTTCTTCGGACTTGACACGATTCTCCGCCGGGTGGCGGAGTACCGAGAGGCAGGGCGGCTTGACGTTTTGACCATGCAGCAGACAGCAGAGCGCTCCACGGCATCCGCCGCCCTATGATCATCCTCGCCCACCACCGCGTGAATCCTGGCTATCGGGGTGTCCTCTCCGTGACGAACGACGACTTTCGCTGGCAGCTGGAGTCTCTCCTCGCACGAGGCTATCGTTGCGTGTCTCTGGTCGACGCTGTTCGCAATGGCCGCACTCGTCAACGCAATGCTTTCGCCATCACCTTTGACGACGGATATCGCGACAATTACCTGCACGCGATGCCCATCCTGAAGGATCTAGGGCTGTGCGCCACCGTCTTCGTCACGGTCGATCACATCGACACCAACCGGCTGTACCCCTGGGACGAACAAGAGGTTGATCAATGGGGCGGCCCGGCCGACGAGGACCGATCGGTCACCTGGGAGCAGCTTCATGAGATGAGAGGAACAGGCATCTTTTCTATTGGTTCTCACACGAGCACGCATCCTAACCTGGCGGAAGTTGACCCGGAACTCGCAAACCGGGAAGTTGTTCAATCAAAGGCGGCTCTGGAGGAGCACCTCGGAGAGCCGGTGGACCTGTTCTGCTACCCGAGAGGCAGCCTGAATCGTCAGGTCATTCGCATGGCGCGCCAGGCCGGCTATCGAGCGGCGGTGGTCTCGGAGGGCGCCTGGCCGCGTTCCTCTTTCACGCTTCCACGGACTCCCGTGTACGGAACAACCAGCCGCGAGTGGTTTCGGCGCCGGGTCGGGCCGGCCTACCAGGGATTGCTGGCGACCGGGGGATTGCGCTACCTGCAGCGCGCCCGGCGCGTGATAAACAGCCGGCGGAGCGTGCTTTGAAGGTAGCGTTCGTGATGAGCGCGCGCCGGATCGGGGGAGCGGAGAAGAACGTGCTTGATTTTGTGAGTCAAGCCGGCCGGCCCGAATTCGATCTCTCTGTCATTGCTCTGCGCGGCAAGGGCTCGTTTCATAAGCACCTGGCCGAGCAGGGCGCGGCTGTGTTTGATGTGCGAGGCCCGGCAGGTCCAGTGGTCCCACTCGCCCGCGTTCTCCGTCGCACACGGCCCGATATTGTCCACCTCTTCGGCGCCCGGGCCAACGCCTGGGGCGGACTGCTGGGCCGTAGTGTCGGAGCCCGGGTCGTCTCCGCCATCATGGGGGCAGATCCCCATCCGCCCTGGTTGAAGCTGCTACTCAATCGCTCCAGCGGTACCCTCATCGATCACTGGATTGCCAATTCGGAGGCGGGGATTGGGTTAGTCGCTAGCCAAATCGGGGTGTCTCGAGATCGCATCAGCCTGATTCGCAACGGGGTCGACATTCGACGTTTTGCTCCGCCGATGGACAAGACGCAGGCCAAGCGGGCCCTCGGCCTGTCGGGAGATGAGCCCGTGGTCATCCAGGTTGCGAACCTTATGCCTGTTAAGGGTCACCTCCGGCTGATGGAGACCATCCCCGAGCTGCTAGAGACAGCCGGTCCGCTGCAGTTTCTGTTGGTGGGCGAAGATTACATGGGCGGTGCGGTCCAGCGCAGGGCAGCCGAGCTGGGTTTGAACGGGCGGGTGCGCTTTACCGGGCGACAGCAGGACGTTGTGCCGTTCCTGGCTGCCGCCGATGTGTTCGTTCTCCCGTCGCTTCACGAGGGACTTCCCACTTCCGCCATGGAAGCCATGGCAGTGGGGCTACCGGTGGTTGCCTCTCGAGTCGGTGGCATTCCCGAGCTAGTGGTCGACGCCGAAACGGGACTGCTGGTCGATCCGGACGATCCGCGCTCTCTCGCCGCGGCTCTCGCTGGTCTCCTGAGCGGCCACTCCCTGGCTTCCCGGTTTGGGTCGGCGGGCCGCAAGCGAATCGTGGAGCACTTCTCGCTGGAGCGGATGGTCCGCGACCAGGAAGAATGCTACCGTGAGGTTCTTCGCCGGAGCTAACCCGGGGGGCTGAACCGCGAAGCAGCGTGGCCGCTCGGCGACGATGCGGCGGAGGTGCCGCGGATTCGCCCGGTGAAGGCCCACAGCCTGGCTCCGCACTACGACGGCCTTCCGCCTTTCGGGTCGCGGCTGGGAGGATTAGTTGAGCCGGGGGCTTGCATAGATCGGCCGCCCGTGCGACCAATCGATCTCGATGTACTGGCGGGTGTGCGCCAACGGAGACCGATAGGTCACCATGTGCAGGGTGTGGGTGTCGATCACCTCACCGGTGTCTCCCACGAAGACGTATCGTCCGCCCCGGCTGAAGCTGAGCCAGCCTTCGCGTGATTCGTACTCGTTCTCCAAGCCCGCCAGTCCGTGCTTGAGCTTAATGTTGGCCACCTCCCGGGGAGGTGAGGCGGGCAATCCGGAGACGTCGAAGACGTGAACATAGTTATTCGGCATGTCAATCACCCAGACCCTCTTGCCGTTGGGTGACAGGGCGATCCCGTGTGAAGGCACTCCCTCCGATGTTTGGTTCCAGCTGAAACCCTTCGGGGCCACGGTGTAGAGCACCTTGCCGGTTTTCAAACTGCTGACCTGGAAGCCCAACAATCCCTGAGAGGTGGTGAAGGCCAGCGTCTCGGCATGATTGATAACGAAAGGCGTAACTCCTCCGGCCAGCGGGCCTATGCGTTTCGTCACGCGATTGGTCTTCGTGCTTGCCACGTAGAGATACGGGTCGCTGTGGGGCCCCATGTACACCCGGTGACGGCCGCAGGCCGTGTCATGCGTCCCGAGCCCCGTCTCGATCGTAGCCACTACGTCTCCGTTAGCCGTATCAATGACCCGCCAGTGGGTGCCCTGCGTGTAGTCGCCTTCGGGGAGATACATGCGCTTTCCGTTGGGAGTAAGACACATGGAGTCGACGCCGATGCTGTACGAGCGCCGCCAGACGAGTCGGCCCGTCTGCAGTGTGTAGGCAGCCACCCAGCCGTCCGACCGGGACACGAGGTAACTGACGTACAGGTCGCCGTTCTTGACGCTCGCCGCCACACCCTTGATCTCCGTAACGCCCGGAAGGCGAAACGTTCCCGCGGCCCTCATGTGGTGATCGATGTCATAGATGTAAGCGCGTCCATCGGCGAACACGTACTCCTGGTGCTTCACTCCCGGACTCGATTCATGTCCGTCGGCTCGACCCGAACACGCCGCGAGCATCCAACAGGCGATCAGCAACAAGACCACGACCCGGACCAGACGCCCCGTCACGATTTGCCCAGCGCGAATCGACGCCCTAAGTTGCTTGGCAGCGGATCCCGGCGGCCTGTTACATTGATGCCACTTGGCACCCAAAGGATGCGAATGCAAGCCGCCGCCGACCCCTTTCTGTCCGAGTCGGGCGATCTGGTGCTCAGAACTGCCGCCTGGTACGGCGATCGCCAAATCCGGTTGCCGGTTCGCCCGGCGTGGTCGATAGAGGTGAACGGTCCGAGAATCGGAGTAGCTTTACCATTATCTGACGATGATATCGCGACGCGTCTCACCGCGCCAACAGGGACGAAGACGCTTCGGGAGCTTGCTGAGGGCAAGAAGCATCCACTCATCGTGGTGGATGACCTCAACCGACCCACACCGACGGCGCGGGTTATCCCGACCATTCTGGCGGAACTGGCCGAGGCCGGCATCGAGGCGTCGAGCGTGGGGATCATGCTTGCTCCCGGAACACACGGAGCGCCGCCGCCGGACGGTCCGGCGAAGAAGGCGGGGGACATCGGGGCCCGTAACTGCCGGCTCTACGTTCATGACTGCCGCGGCGAGACTGTCAACGCCGGCTCAACTTCCTTCGGGACACCCATCCTGGTCAATCCTCTCGTGATGAAATCCGATCTGCTCATCGGTTTGGGCGGTGTCTATCCGAACCAGACGGCCGGTTTTGGCGGCGGGACGAAGCTGGCCCTGGGCGTGCTCGGTTTTCGTTCGATTGCCCATCTCCATTTGTCTCACACCCCGTCGGCATGGGGACATCCGGATCAGGCGAGCGCTCTGAGAACGGACCTGGACGAAATATCGCAGCGGATTGGGCTTCGGTTCGTGATCTCACTGGGGCTCAACGCCAATCGCGACGTGGTACGGGTAGATTGCGGCGATCCCCAGCGCTACTACCCGGAGGCTGTGCAGTGGGCGCGGGAAGCATACCTCTCGGCTCCGCCCGGAACTGACTCGAACGTGGTGATAGCGAATGCGTACCCCAATGACTGCTCTCTCACGTTCATCACCATGAAGGGGTTGGCTCCGTTTCGCGGCGCCCCGGCCGGCGCATCGCGTGTCGTTATCGCCTCGTGCCCCGAGGGCCATGGGTTCCACGGGCTGTTTCCATACGGGAACGCCCCGAAGGAACATGGGCGCGAAATGATGGCTCTGCGCGCAAGTCTCGCCTTGCGCCGCCCTGGTCGCTGGATCCCCAAGATCGCCCGCAGGCTTCAGGCGGAGGTCCGCAAGCATGGCCCTCTCGAATCGGACGCCGAGCGTCCTGTCTGGCTTTACCGTCCTCCCGGACCAGATCAACCGCCGCTATCCGAGCGCCCGGGCTTGAAGATCCGGTCCAACTGGCACGATATCGTTCACGAGGTCAATCGAGAACAGGGCGACGAGAATCTGAAGGTCGTCCTCTATCCCTGCAGCCCGCTCCAATACGTCGCGACCTAGGCTTCGCTCCTTCACGTATTGCTCCCGCCCGCTGGCACTAAGTGCTGGCTTGCGGCCGAGCGCGCTATGCTCGTGCCGCCAGCACTAAGTGCTGGCTTGCGGCCGAGCGCACTATGCTCGTGCCGCCGTCGGCGTATTGTTGCAACCGCTGTTGCAGGAGTATCCCGAGCCGGTCCGGAACCACCTGGCGTCCCAGGAGCGTAAATGGACCATATCCGAATCCATCGACTCGTTGGATATCGAGATCTGCAGAATTCAGCAATTGGATGAGATCTCGCTGCCGAAAGGCGTGGGTGGAGAACGGGAACTCCCCCTTTCGACCCACGAACCGCTTGACAAGTTCCCTCGGAGCCTTTAGCACCGGCCAGAACCTAGGATCGAAGAGAAAGGTGAGGCGAGAACTGTTGTCAGAAGTCAGCAACACGTGCGCATCCGGCTTCAGAACGCGTGCTATCTCGCCGAGCGCCGCCTCCGGAGAGTCGAGAAATGGCAGCACGCCAAGCATGGTTACTAGATCGAACGAGCCCGAATCGTAAGCGAGACAATGGACGTCTCCCTTTCTCACCTCGATCTGGTCGATGAAACCGGACGCGCGGGCCTGCGATTCTGCCAGCTCTACCATTGCGTCGCTGACATCCAGACTGTGTACCGTGAACCCTCGCCTTGCGAGATCAATGGCGAGTAGGCCGGTACCAGCTCCAACCTCGAGCACCCGGCTCTCCGCCGCGAGATTGAGCTCGTCCACACGGGCGAGCGCGAGCGCCCTCCGTAGTTGATGAATTTCGCCCCAAACAGTTCGTTCACGGTAGACCTCGGTCCAGGCGGGGCCGGCGCGATCGAAGTAAGCCTGTACCTGGCGCCGGTGCTGACCGGAGTCTGGGTCAGTTGCGTCTATCGAACGAGCGGGGAAAAGCTTAGACCGTTGCGTGGCGGATCCGTTTACAGATGTTTGATTGCCACGACTTGTCCGGTTCCCAGAACGATCAATGGGACGTCGCGCGAATCAAAGAACTCATCCACACTTTGTCGCGTGGATCTTCGAAAGCGGTACAGGCCGTATTCGTTAATCATAATAGCCCCTCCGGCCTTGAGCCGCGGCCAGAACCACTCCAGGCACACCCGAGTGGCCTCGTAGGATACGACGTTGACGTGCACGAACGCGTACTCGTCGATGTCAGCCACTTCTTCCAGCGTGTTTGGAATCACCCCGGGGTGAAAGACAGCAAAATCGAATGGTGCCAGACGGGCTTCGACCTGGGCGAGGCTCGCGGCAAAATCACCCGGCTCGGCCGCGTCCCGTTCTGGGACGGTTGTTTCCCGCGGCATGCCCGTGAATGTATCAAACAGGTGGAGGTTGCGCGGCTTGCCGTCTGCCTCAATGAGCAGCGAGAGCAAGTGCGCGCTTCCACCGGTCGCCACGCCGCACTCGGCCACGTCGCCCGTTATGGCCGCGGACGTTTTGAAGAATTGATAAAGCATGTAGCCGTGCGGCTGCTCCCACAGGACGTGCCCGGAACGGTGCACAGTATCCCATGAACGGTGAAACTCTCCGGCCGGGTCGTACCACGGCGCATAGACACGGCGACCGTACGGAACGCTTACCGGGTACGCGTGATTCCTGTACCAGCGTCGCTCGATGAGCTTCAGCCCTCTGTACCACGGAGTGCGAAGAACCCCGCTAATGCCGGACTTGCCCGGAACTACACTCATGCTTGAACCTCCCCCTCGCGAGCGCGGAACCGGGCCGCCCCGTCGCGCGATATGCCAACAGAAGAACGTTTCCTCCGCTTTCGATCGCCACCTCGCCGAATCGAAGCGGAAGCCATGCGCCAGAAGGGCTTCATGTCGTCCGCCGCGAACCAGCAGCACTCCCTCACGCCCCGTAACGAACGCACCCACGCGCCCACTCCGAGGTTGCTGGTGCGCATGTGGTGCAAGGATGACACGACATCGAACGGCTCCATGAGCCACTTGCGACCGTCCGACATCACTCCGGCCGGCACCTGCTGGCCCGTGAGATCGAGGTACATCGCTCGGGCAACGTCCGTCCCCGACGAGTCGACAAAGAGGCGGAAGGTGGCACCGATTCGCGGATTGACGTCGAGCAGCTTGTAGCGCCCGTCCCGTCGATCGTACTTGAAGCCGATGTCGAGTATACCCCGGTATCCCACGTCCTTCATGAATCGCTCGGTCCGGCGGCTGACCGTGTCGTTTGCCTGGCATACCCCGAGGCTGGTCACGCCGCCCTGACTGGGAAACTCGCGCAGCTTTCGACCGGTCCCCCCGAAGAGGCAGCGCGAGTCGTCATTGAAGTATCCGTTGAACATCCAGATATCCTGTGAGTCGCCGGGGACGTACTCCTGCAGCATTACACTCGGCCGGCCAGGCGTCTCCAGCGCATCGTACTGCGTCAGCAGGGACTCCGGGTCACCGGCCAGAACCATGGCTACCCCGGTTCGCCTCTTGAGCGCCGCGGTGTCGATACCTTTGAGCATCACGGGAAATCCCGCGTGCCGTGAGAATTCTTCAACCTGGCCTCGGTTTTCCGGAAAGACCGTCGATGCCGTCGGCACGTCGTGTTCCTGACAGAGCCTGTACATCGTTCTCTTGTTGGACAGACGGTCGGCTAAATCTGGCGGCTGAGCCGGGAAGAGGAACGTATCGCAAAGCATCCGAGCGTTGCTGGACACGAACAAAGCGCCGCGATCGTCCGTCGGAATCAGGAGCGGCTGTCCCCCCACCCGCTCGCCCAGGCGCACGAGCCATTCCACTGATTCGGGTTCCGCCCTTGCCCGGAAGTCCCAGCAGTGGCTCTGAATCCAGAAGCGCGAACGAGCGACGGGCGAGCGCATGTCATCGTGAACGCCGATGACCGGGACGCCGAGCCGCCCGAGACTCCGCGCTATGCCGTGGCCCACGCCGCTGCCGGCCAGCACCACCACCGGCTTCGAGACATCCAACTGAGTGTCTATCCCGCTGCCTCGACTGCCGTGGCCGATAACTCGAGATCCGCCCGCGTGCCGATCGCTGTGATCTCGCCCCGTTGGTATCGATAAACACCGGACAGGTCGTTGATGTGCGTAAGAACGAACTCGAGATCAGCATCCTGGCCGCTGCGGCGAAGATACTCCGCGCTCTTCCCGCCCAGGATCGCCTCGACCGGAGCCTCCGCCCAGCGGTCGATCACGGCGCGAGTCTGTTCATTCACCGGCTGGTATCCGGCCTCGAGCAGTCCCGCCGCCACGAGAGCACAGCCAAGTTGGTCCTCTTCGCGGAACTCGGCCCGCGATCCCGCTCCGATAATCGCGACCCTGGGGTGGCGATCGACGAGATATTCGATCTGAGCGCTGTAGTTGCGCAGACATGCGACATACATGGCCTGCGACTCGGCGGCGTTGCAGATGAGCTGAGTTCCCGAGGTGGAGAGCAGAATCATGGGCCGGTCTATGTCGCTTCGACGAGCGACCTGGGCCGGGCTGTTGGTGATATGGAACCCGTACGGCATATTGCCGCCCAGTTCTCCCGCCAGCAGCGGATAGTTGAGCCAGGCCGCCACGGGCACCGCCGCCTCGAGCGACGGGACCGGAAAGCAGCGGCGTCCCAAATCAACGGCCGTAACGGCTGTCGTGGTAGCGCGGATGACATCGATGGCCACAACGGCGTATCCGCCGGCGTACGACGAGACACTTTCGGGGAAACAGTCAATGGCGACCAGGCGAGGCACCGACACGCTACGCCCTATCCGCTCGCGGCCGCAGATTTGGCTTGGCGAAAGCGTCGGAATGTAGGCCGCGTCGGTAGATCTCGACTCTCAGTAGCTCCTCTAACCGGACGTTACAGAGCTGCACTTGATTGCCGAAGTGATCGAGCAGGGCGAACTGGCTGGGCTTGTTGGGGGCCTCGAACATCACGGTGTCGAGCCCAAACGCCCCGGCGAATCGATCGGCGAAGGCCGGATTAAAGTGGCCGCTGTCGTCGAAAAGTCCCACACCCTGCGCACTTTCCCGCGCCTCGACCACGAGCCGCTTCGCTCCCGCCTCCAGCCAGCTGTAACCTTGCTGGATTAGCTCGTTGACCGTTTCGTCCACGAACGGTCCGGTGTGTTTTTTGCCCAGCTCGAACTGAACCTCGAGGCCACGCTCTGATGCCATTCCGATGATCTTGTTGGGGTCCAGAGCCACATCGGTGAAACCCTCGCCGCACTCGATTCCCGCAGCACCCACATCTGCGCATAGATCGAGGTAAGCCTCGAGCTCACCTTGGGTCACTGCGACCTCGAACGGTCCGCCGCCAGTGCAGGTGGCCACGCCGTGCTCTCGAGCGGCGGCGAACTTGCGCCGCGTCGCAGCTTCGTCCGCCACCAGCCAACAGGCCATAGAGATCTTCAGCGATGACATCAGGTGTGCACTCTGGTCTAGATGGCTCTCCAGCGTCACAGGGTCGTACCCCGGATCGAAGGGGCTGGTCAGAGGCTGCAAATCCGGAACACCAATGCGATGCAGGTAATCACGAGTGGTGGGGCGACTGGCAATATCGGTCATAGAAACGTCCTTCTCGCTAAAGCTGCGACACCTTCTCGCAACGTGGGGAGAGCATAGCACGGAAGCAGGATGACGGCAATGGGTGCCGACATGAGCGCCGAGGGAAAGTCGTCGAGGCTGTATGTGAGGAGAGGCGATGCAATGCGTCTGACCATTGACCAGGGATCCAGTTGCGCCGTAAAAATGTCGCCCGGAAACCTAGTGCGGACGAATCGCGAAGAGACGGCCGCCGCGCCGACGCCGAGGTCTCGCCTCCTCGCCCGCGGACGGCCGCACGCCGCAGCCGACACCAGGGGTCGCATTCTCGGCCAGGTGACGGCGAACGGCTCCTAGCGGTTAAAGAGTTCCTTAGCGGCGATGGCTGTGATGCCGGACAAGGCTGCTCGCGCCACCGGATTGCCTCCCGACCCGGCGGATTGACCAAGGAGCTGGCCGAGGATCCCGGGTTGCTGCTGATGTAGCTGGCCTGTCAACTGGGTGAGGAAACCGGGATCTTGAAGCTTCTGGCTGCTTGCTCCGTTCAGAGTCTGCTGGTACTGGGCGCCGCCGTGCTTTCCCCCGCCGGTCTGGTTCTGCAGCCACTGGCCGAACTGCGCGCGTTGCTGCGGAGTCATATTCTGGTAGGACTTCTTCGCCGCGTTCTCCCATCTGTCCTGCGGCAATTGTGCCGCGACGTTGCTGTAGTGCTTCGCAACTTCTTGGTCGGAACAGTTTTGGGCAGCGTGGCCGGACTCGTACTGCTGCACGAAGTTCTGCAGGGACTGCTTCTGCTCGCCACTTCCAAGCAGCGTTTCCGCTAGCTGTTCCATTTCTTCCTCCTCTTGGCGCTATCGAGGAACACGCAAGACCCGTGCCCCCGGGTCGGCCAGGGCATTGGACCGGCGCGGCCGTCTGAAGGCAGGGCCGTTGTTGGTTGCTGGATTGACAGTCACCGCGCGGCGGTGTAAGGTGCCCGTAGATGCTTGGCGGAGACGTGTCGGCCCGGACCGGCCTGGGGGAGCGCGAAGTGCGAGAGGCGGCGAGGCCGCTGGTCAGCCATGTGATCACGCTGGGTGATCCGATGACGGGTGCCCAGCTCAACACTCTGACTTGCTTGCAAAAAACCCAGGCGCGGTATGGTGTCGAGCTCGTGATGGGTTGCGATGGACCGATGCGCCAGGCCTGTCACGACAGAGGGATTCGCGCGTTGGTCATCCCATTCAAAAACACGATGCTTGCTCCGTTCGCCGATATTCGCGCCATCGTAGCCCTTATTCGCCACTTCCGCCGTGTCCATCCCGAGATTGTGCAGACGCACTCCAGTAAAGCCGGCGTGCTGGGAAGGATTGCGGCGCGTCTCGCCGGTGTCCCGATCGTCGTCCATACCTGGCACGGCCCGTCCTTTCATGAGACGCAGCCCCCAATAGTGCAGTTTGTGCTCCGCTCGCTTGAGCGATTGCTGAGCGGCCTCACCGACTTTCACGTCTGCGTGGCGGATACGTTGCGCGCCGATCTGATCGACTCAAAAATTGCGGTGCCTGAACGGATCGCCACGGTACGTAGCGGCATTCGAGCCGAACCGTTCCGAACACATCGAGCAGACGCCCGCCGAGAGATTCGACGCGAGCTCAATATATCGGCGGAGGCGCCGGTGATTATCAGCGTTGGAACGTTGCAAGCCAATAAGGCTCATCACCTGCTGATCGAAGCTGCACGGAGGCTGCTGCACCGCTATCCTGACTCTCGCTTCCTTATTGCCGGGCCGGCCGTGATGCTTGAGTCCGAGGTCCCGGGCGACCTTCAGCGACGAATCGACCAGGCCGCCATTGGAGATCGAGTCCAGCTCCTGGGATCGCGCCAGGATGTGCCGTCGCTGTTGGCGGCTTCGGACATCTTTGTTCTCACGTCATGGCGCGAAGGGTTGCCTCGATCCGTCATCGAGGCCTTATGCAGCGGGCTGCCCGTCATAGCCACCGACACGGGTTCCACACGAGACGTCGTTGTGGAAGGAGGCAACGGATTTCTCATCGGTCCAGGAGATGTCGATGCTTTGACCGATCGACTGGAGAGGCTGCTGGCTGATAAACCATTGCGGGGGGATATGGCGGCTCAAGCGTCGCGCTTTGATGCGACGAGTTGGAGCCCGGACGAGATCGGAAAGACATACGTCGCGCTGTACCAACACCTTTTAGAACACGCAGCACCAAGCGGCGACATCCGCATGGGTGCGTCGCAGGGGGAGGCTTGAAGTGGTAAGGACATATCTGGTCACGGGGGCGGCTGGGTTTATTGGCAGTCACGTGGCAGAGGGCCTGTTGCGACGCGGGGATCGCGTCGTCGGACTCGATAATTTGAACGATTACTATAGCCCGGTGCGGAAGCGCGCCAATCTTCTCGAGGTGCAGAGCGGCGCACCCGATTCATTCCAGTTCGTTCAGGGCGACGTTCGCGACTCGGGTCTGGTGAACGAACTGTTCGCTCAGGAAAACTTCTCGGCGGTGATCCATCTGGCCGCCATGGCCGGAGTGCGGGCTTCGTTGGAGGATCCGTTTCTCTATTACGACGTCAACGTCATCGGCACCTTGACCTTGCTCGAGGCCGCCCGTACCTATCACCCCAATTTTGTCTTCGCGTCTACTTCGTCCGTGTACGGCCGCACCGACAGGATTCCTTTTGTCGAAGACGACGTCTGCGATCGTCCCCTGGCTCCGTACTCCGCCAGCAAACGGGCCGCCGAGCTGCTGTGCTTCAGCTACCATCATTTGTACCGCCAGAGCGCTACCATTCTTCGCTTCTTCTCCGTGTACGGGCCCCGCGGTCGTCCCGATATGATGGCTTACAAGGTGGCGGAGAGCACATGTTCGGGGCTCCCGGTCCCGCTATATCGAGGCGGTCAGATGTACCGGGATTGGACATACGTTGACGACATCGTTCAGGGCGTTGTCGCGGCCGCGGACCGCCGTCTGGGTTACGAGATTATCAACCTGGGGGCCGGCCGGCCCGTCTTGCTGGCGGACTTCGTGGCCCAGCTCGAGACACTGTCCGGGCGAAAGGCGAATCTCGAGACGGCTACGATGCCCGATGCCGATATTGAGTACACCTACGCCGATATCAGCAAGGCGCGTGAGCTCCTGGATTATGAACCCACCATGCTTGTAGACCAGGGCGTCCCCGCCTTCTGGCGGTGGTACGCGGGCAGCGCGATCCAGGAGCCGGTCGTTGCAGCCGGCTCGGGCGTCTGACGCCCGTGATGGGCGACCATCGGGCGAAGCTGCTCGATGCACTGGAAAAGCGAGAGGCTCGGGTGGCGATTGTGGGCCTCGGCTACGTCGGCCTCCCGCTGGCCGTAGCCTTCGCTGAGGCCGGTTTCCGGGTAACGGGCATCGATACGGATGCGGCGAAAGTGGAGGCGATTCGCAGAGGAGAGTCGTATGTCATGGACGTTCCGTCGCAGAGCCTGTCTGCATTGGTTGCGGACGGCACGCTCACCGCGACCGTCGATTTTTGCGCCCTCGGCTCGGCGGACGCCGTCTCGATCTGTGTCCCCACGCCGCTGCGCAAAACGGGCGATCCCGACATATCGTTCGTCGTCTCTGCGTCTGAACAGGTAGCGAAATATCTCCACCCGGGCATGGTGTTGGTACTGGAGTCCACCACCTATCCGGGCACTACCCGCGAGGTGCTGCTTCCCTATCTCGAGGACAGTTCTAATCTGACCCTGGGAGAATCACTCTTCGTGGCGTTTTCGCCTGAGCGAGTGGACCCGAGCAGGACCGACTGGACCACACGCACGACGCCGAAGGTGATCGGCGGTCTCACGCCCGCCTGTCTCGAGGTCGCCTCTGCTTACTACAGCGCCGCCATCGAGACCCTCGTCCCCGTCAGCTCACCCGAGGCGGCCGAGATGGTGAAGCTTCTCGAAAATACGTTCCGGGCCGTCAACATCGGACTTGCCAACGAGGTGTTGCTGATGTGCGAGACACTGGGCCTTGACGCCTGGGAGATCATCGATGCGGCCGGCACCAAGCCGTTCGGGTTCATGAAGTTCTCTCCCGGTCCGGGGCTGGGGGGCCACTGCATTCCAATCGATCCGATCTATCTCTCCTGGCGGCTCAAGGCGCTGAATTACCAGGCTCGCTTCATCGATCTTGCCACCGCCATCAATGGGGATATGCCGCGATACTGGGTTCGCAAGGTTCAGGACGCGTTAAACGATCGTTGTCGATCGCTGAGAGCAAGCAAAGTTCTTGTCCTCGGAGTGGCTTACAAGAGGGACGTGAGCGACGTGCGAGAATCTCCCGCGCTCGATATCATCAGGCTGCTGCAAGAGGCAGGCGCGGAGGTCGGCTACCATGACCCCTATGTCGAGTCGCTAGAAGGCCACGGGGCGCAGCTAAACAGCGTGCCGGACCTTGCCGGCGCATTGGCCTCCGCCGACTGCGTTGTGGTGGTCACCGATCATTCCAGCTACGACTGGCGCTGGGTTGAAGCACAGGCACACCTGATCGTCGACACGCGACATGTTGTTGCTTCCGAGGTAGCTGCCGAGCTGGCGCCGCCGCTTTCGTAGTCCTACCACCGGGTTTGCAGTCAGCGTAAAGCTACGTCTTCGAGCTTGCAACTGCAGCTCGGGGTCCTGTCCTCCGGCGCGAGCGAAGCGAGGCGCGTCACGATATAGCCTTCGAACACCATCACCATGCTACCGAGGGAGGCGGTTCCATACGATCAAAGGACCTTCGTCGCTGCTCCGGCTGCCGGTACGCACGAAACCGGCCTTCTCGAGCACGCGAATCGAGGCGATGTTTTCGGCCAGGCACTCGGCCGCCACGCGACGGACCGCTCTTTGCCGTAAAGCCCACTCCGACAGAGCTCCCGCCATCTCGGTCGCGTAGCCGCGACGCTGGTATGCAGGGCTCACGTTATACCCAATCTCCACCACCCCGTCCTTGTCCGCCAGGCCCTTGAAACCCATCTGGCCCACCGCGGCGAGATCTGTCTTGTCGATTATCGTGCCGCTCCAGAGCTCTCGGTCGCTGTCCATTTCGTCGATCCAGTGGGGAAACAGGCCAAGTGAGTCGCCCGGCCACTCCGAGGGAAAGAGAATCATCTCCCGAGTGCCGCCAACGTTCACATAGTCCTCGAAATCCTCCTCGGATAGACGCCGAGACAGAATCTCGCGCGGCGTCTCCACCAACAAGAGTCTTCGAGACTCGACTAAGAATGTCATCGGCGCATCCCGGGACCGCCCGCTGCCTTTTTCATCGAAGCGAGGTGTGAGGGTTCATCGCGGTCACGGCTCGGAGCACGACAAGCATCGCGAGCACAAGCGCGCGGCTACGCGATCCCGCGAGCCGGACCATCTAGCGCTCCACCATCACTTCGCTGTACACGACGTTCTGCGCCGCCTGCCCCCGGAGAAACTCCCAGGTAATCTGGGCGAAGTCCTCGGCCGTCTGCAGATAGCCGGCGCATAGTTGATACGTCTCGATGAAGTGCAGGAATGTCGTGTAGCGGTAGTGGGCCTCCATCTCACCGAGAGAGGCAGCCGGCAGCTTTATGTTGTTCTTGTCCGCCAGGCCCAGCACCGTGGCAGGCTGCATTGTTCCTTCCAGATGGACGTGCAGCTCCACGTTGGCCATTTCGCGGACTGTTCGCTCGACGTCTATTGGCGCCGCTCCTTCTTCACTGTTTCTCGAGGATATAGGCAGGAGGCGAAGTCAAGGCACTGCTTCCCCCGCCTTACCTTCTTATACCCCTGACATCTTCCATCTCAATACTGCATAAT
>JBOGSL010000156.1:0-21134 GCA_050695395.1 Chloroflexota bacterium
GCCCACGGGCCGCGCTCTTCATGTTTTATGACGCCTGCAGTGCTAGACGAAGACCTGACGCAGCTCGGCGAGCAAGCCGTCCCGATTGTCTTCCGTGACAGTGCGCAGTTCCGCGTTCCCCAGCGCCTTTATTCGATCCGCGTAGGGATTGCGGCCGCGCATGATAGTGGCGAGCAGCGGATGCCCGGCCGAGATCGCATCCATGACGGTACGCCGGAAAGTGCGCGAGTAGAGCTGCATGCGTCCGATCTCGTCGATGATGAGTACATGCCCCTGATCGAGCCCGCGTCGAACTGCCGTAACCCCGACCCGCTCAAACTCGTTCACGTCCACCCCGTACTTCGAAACCTTTACCGGCCCGGGATGCCCGTCCGCCGCAAGCAGGGCCATTTCTCCCTCGAGTGTGACGATGCGGAAGGCGTCGCGGCGCCCGGAGCTACGCAAATCTTCAGTGTAGAATCCGGCCACCCGGAGTTGCATAGTGCTCGCTACTTGTCGCAGCAACGTGGTCTTTCCGCACCCTGGCTCGCCCATCAACAGATAGGCTGATTTAGACATTCGCACCGGCTCCGATAAGCACAAGAATCGAGCGTCGTTTGCTAACCACTGAACCCTCGTACTCCAACTCGACTTCGGCCCAACCGTGGTCGCTGCTCAGCATCACGCTCATCAGCTTTCTGTTGCCGGCGGGCGGCGCCATTTTAACGGTTCACAACTTGCAGCGATTGCGCCAAATCGATCAGCGACGGGTGAGGGTCCTGTCGACGGCGATTGTCGTCATCTTCGCGGCAGGTCTCGCAACCCTCATGCTCGTCACACCGATCGGCAAAGACGGCTTGCCTCACCTTGATCCCCTTGTGCAAATGGTCCTGGCCGCCGGAATCCCGCTGGCCTGTTATCTCGCTCAGCGACAACCGTATATCGCGTGGCGAGTAGGGCACCCCAATCAACGCCCGAACCCCTGGTTCCGCGCGTTTCTGTCGGCCATATGGTACGAGGCCTGGGTGCTCGCTGCTTCGATAGGTGCTTTCTTGGTCCTCAGCTCAATTTTCCCAGCCGCGGGCTAGCCGTGAAGATCACCTCCGGGGTGGATCTTATCGAGATTGAGCGTATCGACAGGGCGGTCAAGCGCTTTGGCGACCGCTTTCTGAGGCGAGTGTATACGGACGAGGAGCTTTCGTACTGCCGGGGCAGGGCTCAGAACCTGGCGGGAAGGTTCGCTGCAAAGGAAGCGGCATCCAAAGCACTGGGAGTCGGGATTCGCACCTTGCGCTGGAAGGATATCGAGACCGTCCGCCATCCGTCGGGCAAGCCTCTCCTGCGCTTGCATGGAAAGGCGGCCGCGATCGCCCGGCACAGGAGCTTAGAGCACTTCGAGGTGAGTATCACGCACTCGCGAAGCGAAGCGCTGGCCACGGTCATTGCCTGGAGTTCTGAAGGATGAAGGTGCTAACTACCGAGCAGATGCGCCAGATCGAGGCTCGCACAATCAGCAACGGCGCGACGTTACAGTCATTGATGCGGCTTGCCGGAGAAGCGATTGCAGGAGCCGCTCAGGCGCGAGCCCCACGCGGAAACGTGCTGGTTCTAGCGGGTCCGGGCAACAACGGAGGGGATGGCCTGCTAGCGGCCGGCTTACTTGCCGCGATGGGAAGACGAGTTCGAACCTACACGTTCGGGCGGCCGGACGTGGAAGGAAGCGGCGCACAAGACGCCGAGCACGACGCGGATCTGGACACCCTCCGCGCCTGGTTAGACAGCAGTGAAATAGCAGTCGACGCCTTGCTCGGAATTGGCCAAAACCGACCCGTAGAAGGCGCCCTGGCTCGAATAGTGAGCGCGACCAACCGCGCCCATCTGTTCAGGTTGGCGGCGGACATCTCGACCGGTATCAACGCCGACACGGGCCAGGTCCTGGGAACCGCCTTGCGGGCGAACGCGACACTCGCGATGGGATTCCTCAAGCGTGGCAGCGTCCTGCCTCCAGGCCGCAGCTACTCCGGCCGGCTTCAGGTGGCTCCGCTCGGAATGAATCGAGGCCTCGTCGGCGACATCGACGTTCTCGCTCCGAGTGCTTCAGAAGCAGCCGCGCTCTTGCCGAAACGACCCGAGGACAGCAACAAGGGCAGCTTCGGTCGTCTGTTGGTGGTCGCCGGCTCACAGGACTTTCTCGGGGCGCCCGCCCTGGCATGTCTTGCCGCCGCACGGTCCGGCGCCGGGTTAGTCGAGCTCGCCGCCATTACCTCGGTTCGGCAGGCGGTAGCCTCCCACATGGTGGAGGCCGTCTATCGAACAGTTCCCGAGCGCGACGGGCACATTGCCGCCGAAGCCGCGGAGGGGATACTCCGTGCTCAAAAGTCGGCGGTCGTTTTAGGCCCGGGGCTGGGACAGTCCAGATCCGTGGTCGACCTCACACACAGCGTGGTCAAAGCCTTGCCCGGCGACTGTCCAGTGGTTGTCGATGCCGACGGGCTGAATGCCCTGTCTCGTATCCCAGATTGGTGGCAAACCACAGCGGCGCTCGTTCTGACACCGCATCCCGGGGAGATGTCTCGCCTGACCGGCATAGACATCGCAGACATTCAGACAAACCGCCTGGAAGTAGCGCGCAGTTTCGCACGAACGTGGGCTCAGATTGTGGTACTGAAAGGGGCCGGCACCGTGGTCGCGAACCCGGACGGGCGAGTGTCTGTCAATACCACGGGCGAAGCTAATCTTGCCACGGCGGGAACGGGCGACGTCCTTTCTGGGATCGTAGGCGGCCTGTTGGCGCAGGGGCTGGATCCATGGGACGCGGCTGTCGCCGGGGTCTATTGGCACGGGGCGGCAGGCGACCTGATTGCAGAAGCGCTGGGAGATGCGGGAACCCTTGCGTCGGATCTACCGCCCGCATTGCCCCGGGCCAGGAAGATTATTTTGGAGGAAGCGGATTCATGAAGGTTCGAGATCTGATGTCCTCGCCGGCGGTCACGGTAGAGGCCACAACGCCGATCGCGGAGGTCGCGCGTACCATGCTTGACCGCGGCCTGAGCGGTCTCCCGGTTGTGGATGAATCGGGCCATATGATCGGAATGATCACCCAGCGGGATGTGGTGACGAAACATGCGCATCCCCATGTGCCCCTGTATCTGGGAATCCTGGGAGGCATCTTGCCCATCGACACGCGCGGCATGGACGCCGAGGTCCGGCAGGTGTTGGCGGTGACGGCTCGCGAGTTGATGAATGAGAACCCGAAGACAATCGACGCGGATGCCGATGTTACTGACGTCGCCGACCTCATGGTGGATGCGGTCGTCAACCCGGTTCCGGTAACCAGCGCCTCCGAGTTGGTGGGTGTAATCAGCGAATCGGACGTGATGCACCTGGTGCTGGCCGAGGAGGCGGATGGCTCGCCGGACTAATCCGGCGGAGCCGGCCACGCCGGCCCGGCGCGCAGTCCGGGCTACTAGGGCCGTGGTGAATCTCGACGCCATCGGAAGAAACGTCAGCGCGCTGAAACGGGCGGCTGGCGAGGCCGAGCTGATGGTAGTGGTGAAAGCCAATGGGTACGGCCACGGGGCAGCGCGCGTGGCAGAGTCGGCTCTCGCAAGCGGAGCGGGTCGACTGGCGGTGTTCACGGTCGATGAAGGGCGGGATTTGCGTGAGGCAGGCATCAGGGCGCCGATACTGGTATTCGGCCCGTGGGAACAGCCGGAAGCCGACGCTCTCGCGGACCTACGGTTGACGTCGACGATCTCCAACGACCACCAGGCCGGGTGGTTGCAGACTGCGTCACGCGGACGCCTGATCCACGTTCACCTGGAGATCGACTCCGGACTGAATCGTGGAGGATTCGAGCCGAGCGAGGCCGAGCCACTGCTTCGCCGACTGGCGCGACTCCAGTCAGTCGAGGTAGAGGGCATTTTCACCCACTTCGCCTCGGCCGACAATGGCGAGCTCGAACCCACCGGTAGCCAGTACCGCGTCTTCAAGGACCTGGTGAACTCACTCGAATCCGCGGGCTTCCACTTCCGCTTCGTTCACGCGGCGAATTCGGCGGCCATCCTGGATTTTCCGCAAACTCACGAGCGCCTCGTGCGCGCCGGAATAAGCGCCTACGGATACCACCCGTCGGGCAAAACAAGCGGCGCTCTCGCGCTCGAGCCGGCGCTCGCCCTTCGCTCGTCGGTGGCCCGACTGCACACCGTGCGGGCAGGTGAGGCTGTCGGCTACGGCGGGGAGTTTGTACCCGTCAAGGACACACCCGTAGCGCTGGTGCCGATAGGCTACGGGGACGGTTTCCCGCGCAATCTTGGGCTCGGTAATGGGCGAGTCATTATTCGGGGAGCGTCGCTACCGGTAGTGGGACGAGTATCCATGGATCAAATTACGGTGGATGCAAGCGACGTCCCGGATACGACTGTGGGGGACGAGGTAGTGATTATCGGGCGTCAAGCTGAGACGTGCCAGACGGCTGACGACCTCGCCGCATGGTCCGGCACGATCAGCTACGAGATTCTATCCAGGCTCTCTCCCCGAATTCCGCGGCTGTATGTCCGCGATGCGGACACTAGCGAGGTAGCACGCGAAGGGGAGACAGGCGGGGCAGGACAAGCATGACGCAAACCGAAAACGTGGCTGAGAGCGGGATCAGTCCGGCGACGGCCGCGGCGGGCGGGGCAATCGGGACCGCCGCCCTGATCATTATGCTCGGCAACCTGAGCAGCAGCATCCTCGGCTTCGTCCGGCAATTCGTGATCGCCGGAGTGTTTGGCGCCACGCACGCCACCGACGCGTTCTATGCGGCTGCCCTGCTGCCTCAAATGTTCTACGACCTCACCATTGGGGCAGCAGTCAGCGCGGCGCTCATTCCCACTTTCACCCAGATTGTGCAGACGAGAGGTCGGGAAGAGCTTTGGAACACCTTCGGTGGCGTCATCGTCCTCGCCTGGATCGTGCTGGCGGTCGTGGTGGGCGCGCTGGTGGCGGCGGCCCGACCGGTAATGCAGGTTCTGCTCCTCGGCTACCAGCACCGGCACCTGGCGGCCGCCACCTTCGACCTAGCCGAAGGGATAGCCCGAATTCTCGTCCCGACACTCTTGTTCCTCGGAACCTCGGCGGTGCTCCTTTCCGTTCTGTACGCACTTCGGCGCTTTCGGGCGCCTGCCTTCGCAAGCGGCCTGTATCACGTGGGAGTGATTTGCGGCGCGCTTCTGCTGGCCAGACCGCTCGGGATACTCGCACTGCCGGTTGGTGCTCTTGCCGGGTCGGCGGCTCAAGCAGCGGTGCAAATTCCGCCTCTCGTCCGGGCCGGATTCGATTTTCGACCACGACTCACGTTCACTCCGGAGATTCGAAAAATCATCCTGCTCTACGCTCCCGTGGCGGCAGGGTTAGTAATCAGTCTGGTAGGCCAGGTGATCGATATCGGCTTCAAGTCCGAGCTGGAGAAGGGCACGATTACCGAAATGCTCTACGCCACGACGCTTACCCAATTTCCCATCGGCATCGCGGTAGCGGCTCTCGGGTTCGCTATTCTCCCGACGATCTCGGCCGACGCTGTTCTTGGCCGCACGGCGGAGTTCAAGACGACTCTGTCCGCCGGCATCCGTTTGGTGCTGTTCCTTACGATCCCGGCCGCAGCCGGTTACCTTGCACTCGCCACTCCGATCGTGGGCCTGCTCTTCCAGCACGGCCACCTGGACCAACACGAGGCCAATCGCGTCTCTCTGGCACTCGTGGGGTACGCGATCCAGATACCGTTCGTGGGGGTAGATCAGCTGCTCATCATGGCCTTCTATGCGCGAAAGAACACGCTGACGCCGATGCTTGTCGGCGTGGCCGGCGTCGGTATCTACGTAATATCGGCTCTGCTTCTGATGCCCCGGCTCAATTTGCTTGGCCTGGCACTGGCCAACACGATCCAGAACTCTCTCCACGCCGCGATTCTCGTCGTGCTCCTCGTTGCCAGCATCGGAGCGTTTCACTCGCGAGCGCTGATGGTCTCCGCCGGCAAATCCCTGGCGGCTTCGATCGTATCTGCAATAGCGGCGGCCGGCCTGGCGCTGCTCATAGCTCACAGCGTGCCCGGACGCGGTCTTGCCGAGCGGGGCCTCGCAGTGATTGTTCCGGTCGCGGTAGCTGTGGCCATATATGTAGGCATATCCGCGGCACTGCGCAGCGACGAACTGCGGGCTGTCTTCCGGTTGTTGAGATCACTGGGCTTCCGCCGGCTCCGCCTGGCTAGACGAGCCTGAGAGTGTCTCTGGGGGCTTCGGGAGCAGGCAACCCGATGGCGCGGGAAGCTTCGAGATAGGGTTCCGGGTCGTACTCGGCGGTCTCGAAAGCCGCCTCGATCTCGCTCCCGAGCGTAACTATGGTGTAGTTGGCGACGCCGGGAGCGACGGAACCGGCAACAGCCCCAGCGCCGACAAAGTGAAGGCGCTGGTGCACCGTATGGAACCCGGTGGCGGCGTGACCAGTGACGAGCATGTCCGCGTCGGCGTCCCGGGCAATGGTCTCCAGAATGGACTGCGCCGTATCCGGCCAGATGAACTCATTCAGGGCGCGAGGACTGCCATGGACGACGCGGACGCGCTTCACCGGGCGAGCGTGGGACTTGAAGAGTCCTCCCAGCAACGCACGGCGGTAGAACTCCTTGCGGTACTCCTCGGTGGCCCCATCAGGGGCATCCCGCTTCACCCGAACTCCCGATATGCTGGGAAAAACGCGAACGTCCCTCGGCAGATTCCGCAATAGCTCGAGGTTCTGTTCGCTCAGAACCGCTCTCGTCCACGCGACGGCTCGGCGATCGGTCAGCGCACTCTGTTGATCGAGATGGTCGACGCCTGTTGGACGGCCAAAGGCAACGGCTTCGTCGTAGTTGCCGCGGACAGCCTCGATGCCCCGTTCTCGAACGAGATCCATAACTTCGTTCGGGTTGGGGCCGAGCCCCACAAGATCGCCGGCCGCCACGATCTCGTCGACGGGCTCGGAGCGCGCCTCGATATGGTCCAGCACGGCCCGGAAAGCCGGTAGATTGCCGTGCACATTGGACAACACTGCTAATCGCATGGCCATTCATTGTACGGTCCGTCAAAGTGTCAACGGGCGGTTTTCGCCTGCACGAATCTCATCCGCAGGGCCGAGCTCTGTTCAGATGACATGCTTCTGCTCGACCAGGCGAACATGTCACACTACACGGCAAGCCGCGTAGAATAGGCCGGTGACCGGCTTGGATAAGGAGAAGGACATATGACTCAGGACAGCGAGCAAAGTACATCGATCACTATTCCCATTGCCGCTATCGGCGGCGCCGCGGCAATTTCTCTCGCAGCGGCGGCCTACCTGGCCATGGGACGGAGCAGCTCAAACAGCGTAACCGACAAGTTCGACCTCATGAGCTCGCCAAAGGGCTTGATTCGGAAGGCAGCCCTGCTCGGCCTCGTAGCGACGATTGAAAACAGCGCTTCTCGGCGGGCGCTGATAATCGCGCTAAAACTTATGGCGCGACGCGCTTGAGATAAACCCGCAGCTCGTCCGCTGTGCGGGTGTTGAGGACGTCAGAAGCCTCGGCCCAGGCTCGGCGCGCCATCTCGACGCCGTAACGCATATGTGACAGTTGGCCGGGCGCGTGGGAATCCGTGTCGATAACGAGCGTCACACCGAGGTCCTTTGCCCGGCGAGCGTGAACGTCGACCAGATCCAGACGCGACGGCTGTGCATTGATTTCAAGGGCAGTCTCGGTACGCGCCGCCGCCTGGAAAACGGTCTCTAAATCGACCGCGTAGGGTTCACGCCGTCCGATCAGAGCCCCGGTGGGATGACCGATCGCGTCTACGTGCGGGTTCTCCATAGCACGCACTATGCGCGCGGTCATTTGTTGCTCCGTCTGATTGAAACCGGAGTGTACCGAAGCAATCACCCAATCGAGCTTGGCTAGCACCTCGTCGGGAAAATCGAGCGTGCCGTCGCGCTTGATCTCGAGCTCGGTACCCGTCATGATGCGGATCCCCCGAATTTCCTTACGAAGCTGCTCAACACGTGCGATCTGTTCCAGCAGTCGTTCGGGGGTTAGCCCGTGCGCTACGCCGATGCCTCCAGAATGATCGGTGATCGCTATGTACTGGTACCCGCGCTCCTTAGCAGCGGCCACCATCGCCTCGATGCTTACTGATCCGTCGCTCCAGTCGGTGTGAGCGTGCAGGTCGCCCTTGATGTCCGAAACCTCAACGAGATCGGGCAAGAGGCCCTGTTGTGCCGCCTCGATCTCTCCCAGCCCTTCGCGAAGCTCGGGTGATACCCACTCCAATCCAAGCCTCTGGTAGAAGGCCACCTCGTCCCGGAAGTTCTCCCTTTTGGACGTCTCGATCGATGTGATACCGTACTCGCTCAGGCTCAAACCTTGCCTCAGGGCGAAATCACGCAACTGGATGTTATGGTCCTTGCTTCCCGTGAAGTGTTGAAGCAGCGAGCCGAACTCCTCGGCCTGGACCAGACGCAGGTCCACGGCCAATCCGTTGTCGGTCACGATCGAAGTCTTCGTCTGTCCGGTGCCCAGAACGTCCTTTACCTGTGGCAGTCCGGCGAACGCCTGCATTGCTTCGCTTACCCGCGTTGTCGTGGCGATCAGGTCGACATCGCCGATGGTAGGAGCCCAACGCCGGAGGCTTCCGGCCGGGGTAAGGTCGTCGAAGAGTTCGCCCGGCACAAGCTGGCCCATGATCTCTTCGACCTGAGTCCACGCCACGTCGAGAGGAATCCGCGCTACCCGCTTGTTTACTCTTCCCAGTCCCCGCAGCACGTTTTCGGCTGTCTTTTGGCCCATTCCCGACAACCCGGCGAGCCGCCCGTCTTCCGCCGCCGTCCGAAGATCGTCGAGATTGGTGACATGCAGCTCACGAAAAGCCCGACGCGCAAGGGTTGGGCCGACACCAGGAACCTGCAGGAGGCTACGAACATCTCCCGGAAAATCAGACCGCAGCTCTTCGAGGTAGCGCATTCTCCCAGTCGTCAGCAGTTCGTGAATCTTCTCTGCCAGTCCCTTGCCCACCCCTGGGATATGTGTCAGGTCGCCGCGGAGGGCAACGGCGTTTACATCCTCGGGAAAGTTTTCGACGGCTCTTCCGGCGTTCTGATACGCCCGGATGCGAAAGGTGCTTTCGCCCTTAAGCTCCAAAAGTTCTGCAATCTCGTCTAGCGAGCCGGCGACATCACGGTTGTTCACGCCTCATTATCGGCGGCGGCAAAGTATCATCTGCTAGAGACACATTGCGAGGAGGCAGACTTGGGACTCGGAAAACTTGTTGGCATGCAAATTGGAAATCAAGTGCTCAAGCGGGCGAGCGGTGGTCGAATCAAAAAGGTGAACAAGATACAGGCCATCATGAGACTACCGTTCTTGCTGCGTCTGGGCTACTCGCTCTTTCGAGATGAGCGAGTTCCCGCCTGGCAGCGGGCCGGCACGGTGGCGTTGCTCGCGTTTATATTTTCGCCGCTCGACTTCATCGGGGATATCCCCATCGTGGGCCAGTTCTGGGACTTCACCATGGCCGTCGTCGTGCTCGATGCCTTTTTCCAGGCGGCGCCGGCGAAAGTTGTCAACGAGCACATCAAGGATCTGGGACTGGAAAAGAAGATTCCCCTTCGGTGACTGAACGCATCCCGGATGCAGCCGAGCCCCGACCTCCGTTAGCCGTGCGTATGCGGCCCCGCTCGCTGGACGAGCTGCGAGGACAGGAGCACATTCTCGGCCCGGGAAAGGTCCTGCGGGCCAGTATCGAGCGCGATCGCCTGAGCTCCGTAATTCTCTGGGGACCACCGGGAAGCGGCAAGACCACGCTGGCCCGGATCATCGCAAGCACCACGAACGCTCTCTTCGTCCCTCTTTCGGCTGTCTCGGCCGGGGTTGCGGACCTGCGCCGCGCCGTGGAAAGCGCCAGGAAACTCTTTGCTCTGAATGGGCAACGTACCGTCCTCTTCATCGACGAGATCCATCGCTTTAATAAGGCTCAGCAGGACGCCATCCTGCCGCACGTGGAAAACGGCACCGTCACGTTTATCGGCGCGACAACAGAAAACCCCGGCTTCGAGGTCATCTCCGCGCTCCGCTCGCGCTGCCGAATCTTCAAATTGGAGGCGCTCAGCGACGAGCAGATCCACCTCGTCCTCTCGACGGCGCTGAGCGACCGAGAGCGCGGCTTAGGAGAGGAAGCGGTAGAGGTAGAGGACGAAACGCTGTGGAAGCTTGCCCGAATTGCAAACGGAGATGCGCGCATAGCGCTGACCGGGCTCGAGCTGGCGGTGGCGGCCACGGTGGGCGAGGGCGGCGGGAAGCTGACTCTCGAAGCCGTTGAGGACGCGATGCAACAGCCGTCGTTGCTCTACGACAAGGCCGGAGACATGCACTACGACCTTATCTCGGCCTTCATCAAGAGCGTCCGCGGGTCAGATCCAGACGCTGCCGTCTACTGGCTGGCTCGGATGCTCGAAGCCGGGGAAGATCCGACATTCATCACGCGGAGGATGATCATTCTTGCAGCCGAAGATATCGGATTGGCGGATCCACAGGCGCTGGTTCTCGCTTCGGCCTGCCAGACGGCGGTACATGCCATCGGCTTACCGGAGGGTTCTCTTCCAATGAGCGAGTGCGCCCTGTATCTGGCCGCCGCTCCAAAGAGCAACAGCGCTCTCACCGCCTATCAGCGAGCGAGGGCCGATGTTCTCGATCATCTCAATCAGCCAGTTCCACTCCATCTTCGTAACGCCGTCACCTCTGTCGATCGCTCGTTGGGGTACGGGCAGGGTTACCGCTACGCGCACGATTTTGATGACCACCACGTCGAGCAGCAGTACCTTCCGTCGGAGTTGGCCGGCAAGCAATATTACGATGCGGGCAAGCTGGGGGCCGAAGCCGAGATAGCCGAACTCCTTCGGCGACGGGGTCGCCCGTGAGCGAGTACCACGAGTCGCTGTCGTACCTGGAGAGGCTGTACAGGGAACCCATCATCCCCTCGGCCAAGGTTGAACTCCGCCGCATCCGCTATCTGCTCGAAGCTCTCGGTAATCCGGAACGATCATTTCGCTCCGTGCACGTGGCGGGGAGTTGCGGCAAAGGTTCGACGGTCACGATGATCGGGTCGGTTCTCCGGGAAGCGGGATTTCGCACGGCATTGTTTCGGTCCCCTCACCTGGTGGACTACCGCGAACGAATCGCCGTTGACGGAACCGATATCGGTGAGGATGCCTGGGTCCGGCATTGGGATCTCGTACGGCCGGTAATCGACGAGCTGCGGAACAATCGTGAGCTGGGACGGCCGGCGTTTTTCGAAGTGATGTTTGCTCTTGGCTGCCTTCACTTCGCAGAGCAAGAGGTGGAATGGGCGGCAGTAGAGACCGGGTTGGGCGGCCGGCTGGACGCTACCAACGCTCTTGAGCCGGACGTCGCGGTGATCACGAACGTCAGCCTCGAACATACGCAAGTTCTCGGAAACAGCGTCGAAGCCATAGCGGTGGAAAAGGCGGCGATCATCAAGCGAGGCGCTCACGCAGTAGTCGGCACACGAGATCAGCGGGTGATCGACGTAGTAACCAGGCGGGCAGTTGACCAGAACGTGCCGCTGCGCCACGCGGCCGATGTGAAACTATTGGTTCTGGACGAAGATTGGCACGGCCAGACGCTCGACGTGGAGCGTGCCGGCACGATACGATTGCCGCTGGCCGGACAATTTCAGATCGAGAATGTGTCGTCGGCGATCGCGGCGTGCGCGGCCCTGCGGGAGCGCAGGGTGCAGATAAGCAACGAGGCTCTCGCGGCAGGTCTCGAGGGAGCGGCGCTCCCGGGACGCATGCAGTTTCTGGACTCGCATCCCCCCATACTGCTGGATGGCGCGCACAACCCGGCGGCGATGGCGCACCTGGCGAGGGCTATCGGGCGCCTATCCGCCGCCAAACGCACGGTGATGGTATTCGCGGCGTTGACCGATAAGAATGTCAATGCCATGGTCGAGAACGTTGCCGGGCATGTACAGACGGTCGTGGTGACGCGAGCACCGGGCACGCCCAGAGCAGCTGAGCCGGGAGATCTGGCGACTGCGTTCCGCCGGGCTGGAATAGACGTCATGGCCGTTGACGACCCAACCGCGGCACTCGAGGCTGCGCGCGAGTTGGCGTCGGAGGAAGATCTCATCGTCGTCGCAGGTTCGATGTACCTGATTGGCGATGCTATCGGACGGCTCGGTTCGAAATCACTGGTTGGTGCAATCGAAGAGTGAGCGCGATCCTTTCGTTCTTCCTCATGGGGATGAGCTCGGCCGCCGGGGGAGGCACCTGGATTACACGGGCCTTGCCGAGCGACGCCCACGTTATCCAGACGGTTTCAGTCCGCGACCATTCCGGACTGGCAGCCGTGACGTATTCAACGAGCAGCCAGTATCTGGCGATCGTGTCGAGATCGACGGATAGGACGATCTGGAGCAAGCGACTTGGAGGCATCCCTGCCGAGCTATCGAGCCCGGAGGGAGGGACAGTCGCTGCTCGCGTTCCGGCTGCGCACGGCTATCGAATGGTGGCAGTGCGAGTGGCCGACAATGCGGTGTCGTCGGCGATTGCCGGGCATCGATCGGGCCAGATTTTCGGGGACGAAGGCGCGTGGCTAACCCGCAGCGGGCTGGTCACACACGAACGCGACTGGCAGCACAAAGGCTCCGTGCGTTACCGCATTGTTCAGAGCTATCGCTGGAACGGGCGGGCCTATACCGCCGCGCGCCGTATTGAAGTCCCCGACTATCCGAACCACCAGTACCCCAGTCCCAACGCGGTACTGCACCCCTCGAACGGAGATACCGTTTTGCTGCGACTGGAAGTGGCAGACACGGAAGCTGAGCGCGAGACGGGACTGATGAATCGCGCGTCTCTGGATGCCGATTCGGGGATGGTATTCGTTTGGCAGCAGCTGTCCGAGGACGCGTTCTGGATGCAGAACACGGAGATTCCTCTGAGCGTTGCCTTTCTTTCCCAGAGCGGGAAGATTCTTGCCATCGACGAGATGCAACCGGAGACGACAACGCTCCACTTCTCTCCTCAGCCCTACTGGAGCGCGATTGAAGTGAATGAGGGGTACTTTGAGCAGCACGGAATCGTGGTGAAGGATACCATCAAGCTCGATCTTGATGGTAAACTTGATCTGCGCGAGAAGCTTGCGTAACGCCCTGCGCAGAACGGCTGAGTCTTCTGTTTGATTCGCGCTGTCGCGAGGGCGGTTTGTCGTTTGCGAAGAGAGGAGAAGCCAGATGGCTCAATGTGATTTCTGCGGGAAGTCGAAGATGTTTGGGAATTACATCCGTCACCGACACAGTGGCGCGTGGGCGCGGCGTGCGCCGAAGCGAAACCGAGTGTTTAACCCCAACGTACAGAAGACGAAGGTAATGGTCGAAGGCGTCATGCGCCCGGTCCACATCTGCACTCGCTGCCTTCGAACCATGCAGAAGGTCTAGGCATTCGCCCAGTTTCGAGTGGCTGAGACATGATCGTCGACTGCCACGTGGGCATCGATAGCGAGAGATTCCCCATAGAGCGGGCATTGGCCGCGCTTCGCGCCGCCAATGTCGGCGGCGCGGTAATCTTCGCGGATGCCGGGGCGCGCGACATCGAGGCGCAGAACCGTTACGTTCTGCGCGTCGCCCAGTCAGCCGAAGACCTCTACCCCTTCTACTATCTCGGCGGTAATCCGTTCACGGATACTCGACCAGATGCTCTGATGATCCCGGACGACATCGGAGATTTCGCCGGCATTCGCTGGCACTTCTGGGCGGGCGAGGCGATTGATCGCGGCGGGGTCTTCGACCAGGACGAGCTTCAGTGGGCCATCGGGCTGATGGAATCGGCAGAGTTCGAGTCGATGATGTCGGCGGCGGCGCACTATGACATGCCGATAATGTTCGAAGAGCCGTTTGGGGTAACGGTTGAATTCGCGCTGCGCTATCCGGCGGTGGACATCATCATCCCCCACCTGGGAAGCCGAAGTGGCGGCGAGGCAAATGTTGTGCGCGCCCTGTGGGACCAACAGCATGTTTATTTCGGCACGAGCCTGGCTCCGATTGATGAGTCGGTGCTCAGCCGTGTCGGCACTCATCGCATCCTATTCGGGTCCGGCTATCCCGAGGGCGACCCCGAGATTGAGCTCGAAAAGGTCGATCGCCTACCGGTACCCGAGGACGTCAAAGAAGACATCTTCGGCAATAATCTCCTCTCACTGCTCGGCCAGACGGTGCTTGATTGACGCGACGGAGAGCTATTCGACGCTCGACCGCAATCGCTGCCGGGAAGGCAGTCAGGCTGGCTTCCCGGGCGCTAGGAAAGGGTGGGGGAACCGCTCTCCCCGGTCTGGTCGCGACAGCAATCTACCCTTCTATCGTCCGTGATTTGACCCACAGCCTAGAGGCGGGCGCGATCGTGGTGGCCGGCACGAACGGCAAGACCACCACATGCCGGTTGGCGGGCAGCATCGCTCAGGGTGCCGGCCTGGCGCCGCTGCGGAACACATCCGGTTCAAATTTGGAGCGTGGGCTGGCAAGCGCGCTCGTCGATCAGATGTCCGTACTCGACGGCGAGAACAGCGCTCTTCTCGGCATCTTCGAGGTCGATGAGGCGGCGTTGCCGAACGTCTTGAAATCCATCTCCCCGCGGGTTCTGGTTCTGCTGGACCTGTTCCGAGACCAGCTCGATCGATACGGCGAGGTTGCGTCGGTGGCCGCGGCCTGGAAACTCGCGCTCGGCTCGTTGTCGCCCTCAGTCACGGTCTGGGTTAACGCCGACGATCCACTTCTGGTGGAAGCGGTCGCTGAAACCCCGGCAAACGTACGGTACTTCGGCATGGACGACGCTCCGGAGACGCTCGGGGGGCCCGACCACGGGGGCGATGTCAAGCGATGCCCTCGTTGCGGCGCGGCCATCAAATATGAAGGCGTGTTCTTTGGTCACCTGGGCAATTACCACTGCGATCAATGCGGCCTGACCCGTCCCGAGCCTGTGGTCAGCGCACGTCAGGTAGTCCTGAAGGGACTCGATGGAGCGTCATTTGTGCTCCGGGCCTTCGGCGAGGCCAGAGCGATCAACCTGAAGCTCCCAGGTCTCTATAACGTGTACAACGCTGTCGCGGCTGCTGCCGCCACGGCAACCGTAGGAGTAGATCTGGCCGCTATCGCAACCGGATTGGAAGCCACGCATCCGGCCTTCGGCCGCATGGAGCACATCACGGTGAACGACCAGGAACTGATTCTGGCGCTAGTCAAGAACCCGACGGGGGCCAACGCGGTGCTACGCACGATCGACGGAGCCGCGCTCGATCTCCTCGTACTGCTGAACGACAACGCTGCCGATGGTCATGACGTCTCCTGGATCTGGGACGCCGACTTCGAGCTTCTCTCGGGCCGGCTCAAGTCGGTAGTGTTCTCGGGTACCAGGGCGGCCGATATGGCTCTTCGTTTCAAGTACGCCGGCATCGATGTGAGCGAAGATGCGATACAGGTCGACGTAGATGAAGCCCTGGGCCAGGCATTGCGCAATGCCGGTCCGACCGGGAAGGTCCTCGTCATCCCGACCTACACGGCGTTGCTCCAGGTGCGTGGATCCCTGGCAAAGAGCGGATACGTCCGTCCGTATTGGGAAGCGTAAGTGTCTTCAGCGGATCTCCATCTTCTGCATCTGTATCCCGACGTGATGAACTTGTACGGGGACCGAGGCAACGTCCTGACACTCCAACGCCGGTGCGCCTGGCGGGATATCAGGCTGGTGGTAACGTCGCTGGGTATAGGCGACGAGATGCCTGTATTGGAACCGGACCTGATCTTTATGGGCGGCGACCAGGACCGTGAGCAGGTGACGGTAGCTCAAGATCTGCAGCGTCACCGGGACTCGATCAAGAAGGCCGTTGACCGTGGCACGCCGCTTTTGGCCGTATGCGGGGGCTACCAACTGCTTCAACGCTTCTACCGACCGGCCACTGGCGCCGATCTGGAGGGTCTGGGAATCTTCGACGCCTATACCATTCACCCCGGACCGGGCGCGATCCGGTGCGTCGGCAACATCGTGGTCGAGTGGGAGGGCCAAACGGTGGTAGGCTTCGAGAACCACGGGGGCCGGACGTATCTGGAAGGCGACACCGAGCCTTTGGCAACGGTAGTCGTGGGCCAGGGCAACAATGGCAAGGACAAGACCGAGGGGGCACGCGTAGGCAACGCGTTCGGAACATACATTCACGGGTCGCTTCTACCAAAGAATCCCAGTCTGGCGGATCGCCTCCTCAAACTCGCCATGCAGCGGAAGCAGCCGGGCTTCGAGCCGGCGCCTCTGGACGACTCCCTTGAGCTGCGGGCCCACCAGTCGGCAGTTCGACAAGCACGCGCTTAACGTGGCGCGCGCGGTGGTGCAACGGGTGCGGAGCGCAACGGTGGCAGTCGAGAGCGAAGTCATCGCAGCGATCGGCCGCGGGCTCCTCGTCCTCGTCGGCATTTCCCGGCAGGATGGACCTGCCGACATCGACAAGCTTGCGGATAAGATCGCCGCAATGCGAATATTCTCTGACGATCAGGGCAAGATGAACCTATCCGTCGGCGAAGTCGGCGGATCGATATTGGTAGTGTCTCAGTTCACTCTCATGGCCGATGTGCGAAAAGGCAACAGACCAAGCTTCATCGAGGCAGCGCGGCCGGATGTGAGTCTCGAACTGTATGAGCGGTTTGCCGCTCGTTTGCGCCGGCAGGGGCGGCCGGTGAGTCAGGGTCAGTTCGGGGCGAACATGATCGTCAGCCTCGAGAACGCCGGCCCCGTAACCATTGCTCTCGACAGCGCGGCGCTCTAGTTTCAGACCGTCATTTAGCGAGATTCCGACCGCTCAGTCTCCTTCGCGGCAAGTACCGCCTGCGCGGCGGCCAGGCGTGCCACGGGTACTCGGAATGGAGATGCGCTGACGTAGTTGAGCCCGAGCATGTCACAGAACTCCACCGAAGACGGGTCGCCTCCGTGCTCGCCGCATATTCCGATCTCGAGATCGGGGCGAGTTCCTCGCCCGGCAGCCACCGCCATTTCCATGAGTCGCCCAACGCCGACCCGATCGAGCTCCTGAAACGGGTTGGTGGGAAGGATGCCCATCTCCACGTACTTGAGCAGAAATTTTCCTTCGGCATCATCTCTCGAATACCCGAAGGTGGTCTGTGTCAGGTCGTTGGTGCCGAAGCTAAAGAACTCCGCGTCTCGCGCGATATCGTCGGCCACCAGCGCCGCCCGCGGCACTTCGATCATGGTGCCGATTTTGTAATGGACGTCGACGCCGGCATCTTGCAGTGTTTCTCGCGCCGCGCTTTCGATGCGTGCCCGGGCCAGCTGCATCTCTGCCTGGGTGCCGACCAGCGGCACCATGATCTCAGGCCGCGCATCGACGCCGGATTGCACAAGCTCCGCAGCCGCCGAAAGGATGGCCTTTACCTGCATCTCGAGAATCGCCGGGAAGAGAATCGCAAGCCGGATGCCGCGCAGCCCAAGCATCGGATTCTGCTCGCGCATCCTCGCGACCGCCTCCAATAGGTGCTCGCGTTCTGCCAGGCGGGTCGGGTCATTGCCGCGGACTCGCAGCGTGGTGACCTCCTCAATCAACTCCTCATAACCGGGCAGAAACTCGTGGAGTGGCGGGTCGATCAAGCGGATTACCACTGGAAGGCCCTCCATCGCCCGGAGCAGCCCCTTGAAGTCTTCTTTCTGGATCGGCAAGAGGCTATCGAGCGCGTCGTGGTAGTCCTTGACCTCCTTGGACGACTCTAGCCGCCGGCGCGCCTCTACCAGTCGCTTGGCAAGGGCCTTATCCGCTGCGCCGGCCCGCTGCACCTCCTGTTCGAGTTGGACCACCGCGGTCTCCATTCGAGCCGCTTCTTCCGCCGAGAGGATCATCTGCTGGACGATGGGGAGGCGCTCCGCTTCGAAGAACATATGCTCGGTCCGGGCCAGACCGATGCCCTCGGCGCCATATTCCCGCGCTCGTTCCGCGTCACGAGGGTAGTCGGCATTCGCCCACACTTGTAACCGACGGACCTCATCGGCCCACCGAAGAATCTGTATAAGCTCCTTCTCCTCCGAAAACCTCGGGGCAATCGTGTTGATAACGCCCGTGAACACCTCTCCTGTCGCGCCATCAAGGCTGATCTCGTCCCCCTCCTTGATGGTGGTGCCATTCACCGTCATGCTCCGTCGCGGAAGATCTATATGGAGCGCGGCAGCGCCGGCCACGCAAGGCTTGCCCATGCCGCGGGCCACCACCGCCGCGTGGCTGGTAGCCCCGCCACGAGCCGTCAGCACTCCCTTTGCGGCAATCATTCCGTGGACATCGTCGGGAGACGTTTCCTCGCGCACCAAGATCACAGCTCGTGATTCTCCCAGCTCGGCCGATCGATCCGCATCAAATATCGCCTGCCCCACTGCCGCCCCTGGCGAGGCGTTCAGCCCTGTCGTCAGAAGGCGGCCGTCCTCGATTGCCTTCTGGCGCGCAGTCTCATCAAAGCGCGGCAGCAGCAGTTGCACAACATGACGCGGCTCAACGCGCATCAAAGCCTCGTGCGGCGTAATGCTGCCCTCGTTCACCATGTCCACAGCGACCTTGACCGCTGCCGCCGCCGTTCGCTTGCCTGTGCGCGTCTGCAGCATGTAGAGATTGCCGCGCTCGATAGTGAACTCCAGATCCTGCATGTCGCGGTAGTGGCTCTCCATGCGATTGGCGATGTCCTGAAACTGCTGATAGACATCGGCCATATCATCGTTCAAAGTGCTGATCGGCTTCGGGGTGCGGATGCCCGCTACCACGTCCTCGCCCTGCGCATTGAGCAGATATTCGCCATAGAGCTTTCGTTCGCCGGTCGACGGGTTTCGGGTGAAAGCGACCCCAGTGCCGGAGGTGGCGCCCATGTTGCCGAAGACCATGGTCTGCACATTCACGGCCGTGCCAAGGTTTCCTGGAATGCCCTCGGCGCGACGGTACGCTATCGCCCGCTCGCCGTTCCAGCTACGAAAGACCGCTGCGATCGCAGAGCGCAGTTGCTCGAAGGGGTCCGTGGGGAAGGGCTGCCTGGACTCACGGATAATGATGTCCTTGAATTGCTGAACCAAGCCGCGAAGAGACTCTACCGAGAGATCGGCGTCGGTGGCAGCGTTGCTCTGCTTCTTCACGGAATCAAGTGTCTCTTCGAAGCGATCCGCATGAATAGCCAGGACGATCTTTCCGAACATCTGGATGAAGCGGCGATAAGCATCCAGAGCGAAGCGCTCGTCGCCGGTCTGTTCGGCCAGCCCCTGTACGGTTTGGTCGTTCAGGCCCAGGTTGAGGACGGTGTCCATCATCCCCGGCATAGAGAACTTCGCACCCGAGCGCACCGAGACGAGAAGAGGATTGGTGGCAGAGCCGAACTGTTTTCCGGTTTGCTCCTCGACGGTTTGCAAAGCGGACAGTGCCTGCTCCCATAGGTCCGGCGGAAAGGTGTCGTGGTTGGCAAGATAGGCGTTGCAGGCTTCGGTGGTAATCGTGAAGCCGGGAGGGACTGGCAAGCCGGCCCGGGTCATCTCGGCGACGCCGGCGCCCTTGCCACCGAGCAAATCCTTCATCGTGCCGTTGCCCTCGGCAAACATGTACACCCACTTGTGCGCTGTCTGTGCCTGCCCTGACTTCTCCGTCATCGTCTGCGCCATATGCCAATCCCTCCATAGGCGAAAGAGCGGCGAAGCACGCCGCTCTTGGTACTCTCCGCCTTGATTCCGGGGCCATTATAGGCGCAGAAACTGCTCCGCCGGGGCTCCTCGCGTCGCCTGCTTGACTGGTGGCATGAGCCGGCACAAATTCGATGCTCCAGCGTTCCTACGAGTTTTTCATTTCCGATTTGCCGGCCCAAGATTCAGGCCTCTGGGTGAAAACAGGAAGCGGACCTACCTTGTCGGCGCCTCACCCGCACCATCGAGCTTCGGTGCCACCGTCCCGTGCCGCCGTTCCTGCAGCGTGGCGACGATCCGTTCGGTGGCGGCACGTTTGCGTAATCGCCCCGCAGCAGAAACACTCACCTCGAACGCCTCGGCGATCTTCGTATCCGTCCACTGCGGCCTCCTCTGGACCCTCGTCGGCCTTCACAAGGTCCGCTTCCCGCCCGTCGAGTCAACCGTGAAAGACCGCTAGTACGGTCCCAAACGCTGCTGGAAAAGCGACAGCAGTGCCCCGACCAGATGCCTCTCCTGCTGCATGGTGTCGCGGTCGCGCACCGTCACGGTGTCATCCTCCAGCGTTTGAAAATCGACGGTGATCGACCATGGCGTCCCGATCTCATACTGCCGCCGATAGCGCTTACCGACGTTGCCAATATCGTCCCAGGCCGTGGGAATATAGGGCAGGAGGGAGTCGTAGATGGAGCGGGCCCGCTCGACAAGTTGAGGCCGGTTGGCGAGCAACGGGAATACGGCGGCCTTGAACGGGGCCAGGGCGGGCTTCAGCTTGAGCACGGTGCGCCGGTCGCTGGGCTTCGGACCGGTGGACTCCTCGGCGTAGGCATCGAGGAGTGTGACCAAGAAGGCGCGGTCCAGGCCCGCCGCCGGCTCGATCACGAAGGGGACGAAATGCTCGCCCGTCTCCTGCCCGAAAACGGAGAGGTCGGCTCCGGACCCGGAGATATGGGCTTGAAGGTCGAAGTCGGTGCGATCGGCTATGCCCTCCAGTTCCTTCGTTCCGAATGGAAAGTCGAACTCGATATCAGAGGTTTGCTTCGAGTAGTGGGACAGCTCGCTCGATTCGTGGTTCCGCAGGTGAAGGTGGTTACGGTCGATGCCCATGACGTTGATCCACCAGTCCAGCCGAGCCGCGCGCCAATAGTCGAACCAATCATCGTCCGTGCCCGGCTTGACGAAGAACTCCATCTCCATCTGCTCGAACTCACGCGACCGGAAGATGAAGTTTCCCGTGGTGATCTCGTTGCGAAACGACTTGCCGACTTGGGCAATGCCGAACGGAACTTTCTGACTGGTGGTCTGCAGAACGTTCCGGAAGTTCACAAACGTGCCTTGCGCGGTCTCGGGGCGAAGGTAGGCAACGGCGGCCTCGTCGGCCACCGGCCCGACGTGCGTCTGAAACATGGTGT
>JBOGSL010000157.1:0-1988 GCA_050695395.1 Chloroflexota bacterium
GCTAGCCGACGGGACGACCGTGGGACTGGGAACTGGAGTCTTGGTGGTAGGAAGGAGCGTCGACGTACCGGTTGCCGTGGCCGTGGGCGTCCCGGACGTCCGTGGGGACGTCGACATCGGCGGGGCCATGGCGGATATCAGTATCAGGAAGAGGGCGAAGAACCCGGGCAACACCAACGTCATGTGGCAATCCTAATGGGCATCCAGTTAGCCGATAATGCGCCCGTAAACGCGCGAATGCAAGGACGGACTTGGATCTGTCTTTAGAGCAGGTCGACCGGATCGACATCTACCGTCCAGCCGGCGGTCACGTAGTCCAGCAGGGAGTGCAGCGCGGCGCCGCCAGAGCCGCGAACGATGATCTGCCAGAAGTAGCGGTTCTTGATCTTGGCGATGAAGCACGGCGCGGGACCGATGACGTCGGCGGAGATGTTATTTTCCTCGACCGCCCGGAGCAACGCGGCGCGCAGCAGCCGGGCCGCGTCATGGCAGCGGACTTCGTCCTCGTCGGAGTAAACGAATCGCAGCAGACGCGAGAAGGGCGGATAGCCTGCATCGCGGCGGAAGCTCATCTCTTCCTCGAAAAAGCGATGGTAGTCGTGTCCCCGGGCAGCCTGGATGGCGTAGTGCTCGGGGGTGTAGGTCTGGATGATCACCTCTCCGGGCATCTGGGCACGACCCGCGCGCCCGGCGACCTGAGTGAGTAGCTCGAAGGAGCGCTCTGGGGCGCGGAAGTCGGGCATGTGCAGGCCGGTGTCAGCCGACACAACTCCGACCAGCGTGACCAAAGGAAAATCCAGTCCCTTGGCGATCATCTGAGTTCCGACCAGGATATCCGCCTGGTGAGCGGCAAATGCATCCAGAATCCGCTGGTGCGCGCCCTTGGCCCCCGTGACATCTCGGTCCCACCGCAGCACACGGGCGCCAGGTAGAAGCTCACGCGCCGCCTCTTCGACGCGCTGAGTGCCCGCCCCGAGGAAGCGAATGCGGCCGCTACCGCACGCGGGGCACGACGTCGGGCTGGCGATACGTCGATCACAACGATGGCAGATCAGACGGCTGTGATTGAGGTGGTGGGTGAAGGGGATGTCGCAGCTCTTACAACGCACGACGTAACCGCAGTCGCGACAGATGACAACGGTAGCGTTGCCGCGCCGATTGAGAAAGAGCAAGCTTTGCCGGTCCGCCGCAAGTGTCCGCCGCAGCGATTCGCTGAGAGAATTGCTGAACATGCTCCGATTGCCCTGCTTTAGTTCCTGACGCATATCTACGATCTCGACGCGGGGCATGGGACGCGCCGCCTCGGCGGTTCCCCAGGTCGGGCGATCAGGCAGGCTGAGAAGCTTGATGCGGCCCGAGCGAGCCGCCTCGAAGGTGGCGACATCCGGAGTGGCGCTGCCGAAGATAACGGTGGCGCCGGTGAGGCGTCCCAGGACAGCGGCGGCATCCCGGGCGTGGTAGCGCGGTGAGGCGTTTTGCTTGTAGGAGGGATCGTGCTCCTCGTCGGCCACGATCAGCCCAGGCCTGGGAACCGGGGCAAAAAGCGCGGAGCGCGGCCCTACCACTACGTCTACCTCGCCACTCCGTATGTGCTGCCAGGCATCCACTCGCTCGCGATCGGAGAGCTTGCTATGGAGCGAGGCGGTTCGTCCGGGGAAACGATCCGACACACGAGCCATTGCCTGCGGGGTGAGAGATATCTCGGGAACCATAAGGATGGCTTGCCGTCCCTGCCGGATGGTCTCCACCATGGCTTGGAGATAGACTTCGGTCTTGCCGCTTCCAGTGACGCCGTGCAGGAGAAAAATCTCCGGGCGACGGCGGTTGATTGCTTCGACCACGGGCTCGAGCGCCTCCTTCTGAGCGGGAGACAAGGGCAGGGGCGGGCCGGCCCGCTCGTTCACCTGGTGGTCGGTTTCCCGTGGGACTTCGCGCTCGATAACCTCGACAAGTCCTTTTTTGGCGAGCGCGGCTAGCGCTGCGCGTCC
>JBOGSL010000158.1:0-19487 GCA_050695395.1 Chloroflexota bacterium
CATATGAACCGTCGCTGCTCCGACCATCAGGAGAGCGAAGGAGCACGCGAGTAGCCTGAACTTGCCTAACGGCAACCGAGCGGCAACCCACCCGGCCAGCGGGAAGAGCGCGAGTACGAGTCGATCCATAGAGCTGAACGGGGCGTAGTACCCGTTCAGCCATTCCGGAGATGTAAGCACCAGCAACCAGAAACCGGCGCAATACACCGCGATCTGTGGGTCGAGGTGACGCCAGGCGACGACAGTTAAGCCCAGAAAGACTACCGTTACCACGATGGACAACAGGTTCTCGACGGACCAGGCCATGTGTGCCTCCCCGTGAGCGGCCAGCCAGGCGACGGAACTGGTAAAGCCGGTCCACGGCAGGGTGAACGCCCTGTGCCAGTCGACCTGCGCAGCGGGAACGGCAAGGAGTGAGAAATGCTGCCGTCCCAAATATGCGGCGTAAGCCAGAATCGCGCAACAGCCCGGAGCAAGCGAGAGCGCGTAGAACCGCAGCCTGCGATGGTCGTTGAACGCCACGAGCATGACCGGCACCAGAATCGCTCCGGTGCTCCGGCACAGCACTGCTGCCGCGAGCCAGAGGCCGGCTTGCAAAGGCTCCTGCCTTCGGGCGTAGTAGAGCGTGGCGGCTGCGCAGAGGAGAAATAGAGAGTCGGTGTACGGCGCAAACGTAAAGAACGCCGTGGGGAAAAGGGAGATTAGCCAGACGGCACGGGTGGCTCGAGTCGTACCCCAGCGCCCCGCGATAAGACGGTGCAGGTAAAATAGAGCTCCGGCGAAGGCGATATTGGAGACGAGTAAGCCCACGACCACGGGCGGCAGTCCGAGCGCATCTCCCACGCGTAAAAGCAGCGGATACAGCGGAAAGAAGGCGAGGCTCGACTTGCCATCCAGGCTCCAGTGATAGCCGTGCGCGGCTACTCCCAGATACCACCTACTGTCCCATTGATCCCAGAGCAGCATCGGCCACCGATGCGCCACCGTCGCCAGCACTGCCGTGGTCGCCAGAAGCAAGGCGCGTGTGGTGAGAAATGGTGGTAGCACGGCGGCCAACGTCGCTAGCCACGCATCGGCCCCATCTCTTTCCCTTGCCTCGACTGCTGCTAGTGGTTGTGCTAGTGTCGGCGCTGTGGCGCTTACCATCCCTCTTCGATCCGCCGTGGGTTAACGACGAGGGGACGTACTTCACCTTGGCGCAGGCGATGGCGCATGGCTACCGTCTGTACTCCGGAATTTGGGACAACAAGCCGCCCGGGCTTTACCTGATCTACCTAGCAGTCTATCATCTGGCCGGACCCTCGCTGGTGGCCATTCGCCTGGTGGCGATGGGAATTGCCCTAGCCCTGGTTCTCCTCGCCTTCCTCATTGCCCGTCACTACGTGTCGGAGCGATCCTCGCTGTTCGCCGCTCTGCTCACCGGGCTGCTGTTTGGCGTCCCGTTCCTCGAAGGCACCACCGCCAACGCCGAACTCTTCCTCGCGTTTTTCACCGCTCTCGGTGTCTTGCTCTGGTTGTGCGGCCTTCCCGGCATCGCGGGCGTCGCGATGGTTGCCGCTTTTGCCATCAAGTCCGTGGCTATTTTCGATCTTGCCGCCCTGGGCATCTGGCTTCTGCTCTACGACCGCCCGGCCTCGGGCCGTTATTTCGCCGGTGTCCTGGGGTCTCTGGGTCTCTTCGTCGTGCTGTCGTGGGGCTCCGGTATTCTGGTACCCATGCTTCATGCCGTTCGGTACGATTTTGGCTACGTCGGGCACGGTAATGCCGGACTTCCCTGGATTCTCCTGGCAAAACTAGCTTTGCTGGCCCTGGTGACCGTTGTTCTCAGGCGCGCTCCCTTTACGTTTCTCTGGCTCGCGTACGCAGCTGCCGGCACGCTGATCAGCGGGCGGCTGTTCGGCCACTACGCACTGCAAGCCATGCTTCCCCTCGCGGTCACCGCGAGCATTCTGGTCCATCGCCGGCCCGGCCTCTCCCCGCGAGGCCTGGCTGTCGCTCCTCTTGTGTTTCTCGCTGGGGGCGCCCTGAGTGCCGGCATCGGCTGGGGCATGGCTGCTACGGGCCACGATTCGAGCCTCGCTCGTCGCCTGCAATATTACGCTAATTTCGCCCGCCTTGCCGTCGGTCAAGAATCCTACGGTGCGTACCGCAACCAAGTCGACAACCACGTCAGCCGCAACATCTTGCTCGCCCGCAAGCTGAGGCAATTGCCGCCCGGCAAGGTGCTTATCTGGGGGAACGTCCCCTGGGTGTACGTGCTCAGCAATCGTCTTCCGGCTACGCCCTATCCCTCGGCTTATCGAGATCCACCGGTTCCAGGAGAGAGGGTCGCGTTTGACCACGCGATTCGCGAGCAAGCGGCTCGAGTGGTGGTGGTGATCCGGCCGCCGCTGCCACCGCTCGGGGGCGCCCGGGTCTCACTAGACCGCGGTTACCGCCTCGCGGGCCGCGTCGGCAACGGGCGCATCTACGTTGCGAAGCAGCGACACGCCTAGGGCGAGCAGGGGGATCAGGTAGAAGTAATTGAAGAGGCTGCGCCAGGCGAAAAACAGAGGCAAGGCCGCGAGCACGATTCCCGCGGCGGGACTCAGTTGTCGCCAACGGGCGAAGGCTGCTATTCCCCCGAGCCACGCCAGACCTTCGAGCACGGTAAAGCTAACTTTGGGGAGCACCGGCATACCGTGCGGGACAAAGGCGGCGATCAAGCCGATGCCCAGGGGAAACATGGGATCGGCCATGGGGCTCGTTACTCCGGAGAGAAATGCCGACGGAGACCAAATCATGAACGGAATGTTGAACGCGAGGAAGACGCCTGCCATAATGGCCGTCCTCCGGGTAGCCTCGAGGAGACCGTACTTCCGCCACACGACAATCAAGTAGAACGGCACGAAGAACCACGCCAGTTGTTTGTTCGCGATGGCCAGGCCCATCGCCAGCGGGCTGATCCAACGGCGGCGCCAGGCGGCATAACCAAGCAGCAGGAACAGACCGTACAGCGGGTCGGGCTGGCCGTTGCCCCCGGTGAGTAACATGAGCGGTACATTGGCGAGTATGAGCAGGGGAGCCAGTGGCCGGACGGCGTGCGGCAAATGTTTCGACAGCCAGAAACCGGCGAGTACCAGTGCGAGCAAGTAGAGAAAACGCATATCGTGGAAGCCCATCCAGGCGAACGGCAGGATAAAGAGGAATGACCCTGCCGGATAGCTGTACTTCGACTCGAATTCGGGGGGGATAGTGTGCGGACGGTGGGTGAATACGTAGTCGAATGCCTGGCTGACGGCCTGGTCGCTGGGGTAGCTCCGCGCTCCTCGGAACTGGCCGTCCATGAGCGGTGTGGTTGTAGTAGCCGGCGCGTCGATCGCAGCCAACGCCACGACGATGTTGGTCTTGATATAAGGATCGTGGTCCTGTAACAGACGGTTCGCCGCGTAAAGATCCATGACGGCACCATCGTTGACATAAGGCGCATGATGCACCATCTGCTGCACCCCCATCGCCGTGTCCCAGACGCCGAATACCGAAAGGACGCAGAGACCGGCGAGCCCGCCGCCTGCAACGAATCTCCGAAGTCCTAGGCAAAGAAAGCGCTCCGGCCCCTGTACCGCTACGAAGGTTATGGCTAGCCATAGAAGCGTTCCCGCAGCCACCAGGCTGCCCCCCAGAACCGTTCCTGCCGGCCTGAAGTGGCCCGGACTCACCATCAAGATCGTGCTGATGGCTAGTCCTAGCGTGATCAGCCCGATACGTACAAGCAGCGGGGATCCTAGCCACGCCTGCTCCCAGAGCAGCAAGCCGCGTTCTCGCAGCGAGACTGTCAAGCCCGAGCAGCGCGGATATAGACCCTGAAGTGGGTCGGCCACCTGGCCGCGTGGGATCAACTGTACCCTTCTCCGCCGCGAATTGTCGCCGGAAATTATACCAGTAGGTTAACTGGCGCTACTGCCCGCGCAGAGCGAGGTAGATCGCGCCCACTACCGTGAGGGCCATCAATCCATAGAGAAGGGTTCCGTTGACCGTGGTCTGTGTGCCGGCGACACTGAAGATCGTCAAGATGATTACCATCGCCACGAAGATGATCCAGGTGCGCGTTGCCGAACTGCGGTAGAGCGTGCTCGCAGAGCCGCGCGGCTTGAACTGCTGCTGGGCGTACGTCCGATTGTGGGGTTGGCGATGGCGGTACCAGGCCGCCTGCAGCCGCATGCGATTCCGGGTGATGTAGCGAAACCGCCAGTACATGAGGTTGACGCGCAAGCTCTTCAAAGGGTCGTTCATGCCTGAGCCGCATCTCTCAAAAGTTGCCGGCGCAAGAGATCCAGCGCCGACTGGGCAACTCGATGCTTTATGACCTGCCTGGGGCCAATCGATGTCACTTTCCGAGCGTCGGAGCCGAGGCTGCGGCTGATGGCGATGAAGGCCGTGCCGGCCGCCTCGCCCTCGATCGCCTCGTTTCCCGCCACTCCGGTAGTCGCCAGCCCAATATCGCTTCCCATCTGTTGCCGGGCCGCATCAGCCATTGCAACAGCTGTCTGGCCGCTGATCAGGCCGTGATTCTGCACGATCTGTTCGGGTACTCCATACTGAGCTTTCGCTGTCCGAGTGTAGGCCACGATGCCGCCCGTGAAGTAATGAGAGCTTCCGTCGACGGCGGTGATCAGGTTCGCAAGCTCGCCGCCGGTCACCGATTCCATCACCGCCAGAGTCAGGAGCCTCGAAGCAAGAAGCTTCCCGACCACCTCAGCAAGCGTTACGGCGCCCTCGCCAAAGACCGCTTCGCCCAACTCGGATTGGATCTCTGTCACCGCGTCGTGCACCCGCGCCTCCGCGATCTCGTGGGACGGTGCTCGGGCCGACACGTGTACCTGGACACCGGTTTGTTTGGCATACGTAGCGATGGTCACGTCGCCCCGCCGGCCGATGACTGATTGAATTCGATGCTCAACGCTCGATTCGCCCAGTCCAAAGGTCATCATCGATCGCGTAACCAGATGGCCGGGCAAGAGGTCGCGGAGGCGCCCCCGCACCTCCTTCTCCCACATGGGTATCATCTCCCCCGGAGGACCGGGCAAAGCGACGATATGCTGGCCGCCGCGGCTGACGTACCAGCCAGGAGCAGTGCCGTTATCGTTGGGGATTGGCCGGGCGGAGGGGATCAGCATGGCCTGATTGCGGTTGCTTGGGGGCATGTCTCGGTCGGCGAACCGGTCCGCTATTCCCCGCAGTAGGTTGCCGTCCAATTGCATCTTCTCTTCGAACACGCGCGCGATAGCATCTCTCGTCACGTCATCGGCCGTCGGCCCAAGTCCTCCCGTTGTAACGGCGACGTCGTTCGAGTCGAGGTCCCGCGCGAGAAGTCTCTCCAGCGCCTCGACGTCATCGGCCACCTGCGAGATGCCGGACACCTCGAAACCGAGCCAGGTTAGCTCTCGGGACAGGAATGCGGCGTTGGTGTCGACAATATCCCCTCGCAGGAGCTCACTGCCGATCGAGAGGATCGTCGCTCGCATTCCTGCTAGGTACCCGTCCAGCGCGGCGGTCTCTTCTCGAGGAAGGCCTTGGTGCCCTCGACGCGATCCTCGCTGCCTATTGCCAGTCCGAAGTACGTGGTCTCCAGAGCATTACCGCCTTCTTCCCCGGCCTCCAGGCCCTCATACACTGCCCTCTTGGCCAGGGCTATGGCCTGGGGTGCCCGTTCGGCTATGGCCCTCGCCATCTGCTTGGCCGTCGACATCAACCGGTCATCAGGCACAACCTGGTTGACCAGCCCGAGGCGATGCGCCTCCTCGGCTCCGATCGGCTCGCCCACAAAAATCATCTCCAATCCCTTGACCCGGCCAACCAGCCTCGGCAGTCGCTGAGTCCCGCCGAAACCCGGAATGATTCCCAGCTTGGTCTCCGGCTGGCCGAACTTTGCGCTTTCCGCGGCCAGGATGATGTCACCCGCCATGGCCAACTCGTTGCCGCCTCCCAGCGCAAAGCCATTCACCGCCATGATGATCGCCTGAGGCAACTCCTGCATCTCACGAAGCAGGCGGTGCGCGCGCCTCGAATGTTGGTAGCCTTCCTGCGCCGAGCTCATCGCCTCCAGTTCGCCGATGTCCGCTCCGGCGGCGAAAGCCCTCGTGCCGCTGCCGGTGATGATGATGACGCGGGTCGAGCCGTCTTTCGAGAGCTCGGAGAGAGCCTCGCCAAGCTCGGCGAACACCTGGTCGCTCAGCGCATTCAGCACCTTCGGTCGGTTGAGCGTGATGATCCCCGTTGTGCCCTCGCGCTCAACCTGGATTGTGTCGAATGCCATGGCTAGGATTTCGCCGCGTACTCGTAGAAGCCGCGACCGCTCTTCTTACCGTGATACCCCGCTGCCACCATCTTCCGGAGCAGCGGTGGCGCGGCGTACTTCTTGTCCTTGAACTCCTCATACATGACGTCGGCGATGTACAGGGTGGTGTCCAGGCCGACGAAGTCGAGCAAGGTAAGGGGGCCCATCGGAACGCCCGTCCCCAGTGTCATCGCCGTGTCGATATCCTTCGCGCTGGAAACGTCGTCCTCAACCGCTCGGACCGCATCCAGCATGTACGGCACCAGCAAGAAGTTGACGATGAAGCCCGGAGTGTCCTTCGCGACCACGATCGTCTTGTCGAGAGTCCCGGCGAATGTCTTGAGCGTGCCGACGGTTTGATCCGTGGTCTGAAGCGCTTTGATGATCTCGACCAGTTTCATCACCGGCACTGGATTAAAGAAATGCATTCCCGCCACCAGACCTTGACGGGTGGTGGCGGCGGCGAGAGCGGTGATGCTCACCGAGGAGGTGTTGCTGGCAATGATGACTCCCGGCGAGACGATCTTGTCAACGGCCGCAAAGAGCTCTTTCTTCTGCCCAAGATTCTCGATGATGGCCTCGATCACAAGGTCGGCCGGAGCCAGGTCCTGCAGATCGGTAGTCGGTTTGATGCGTGCTTGCGCCACGTTGCGCTCTTCGTCCGTCATCTTGCCGCGTTCCACCGCCCGGCTCATCGACTTCTGGATGCGCTGGCGGCCTCGCTCGAGCGATGTCTGGTCCACCTCACGCATGATCACGTCGTACCCGTGACGCGCGGCGGTCTCCACAATGCCGGAGCCCATCAGACCCGCGCCCACCACGCCTACTGTCTTGATTTCCATCGCTCCTCCTTTTCGCCGCCGGCGGGCTCCCCCGCGCCGACACAGTCAGTATATGAGAGTGTCAGAGCGTGCCCGGACGAGTATGATAGCCGCAGAACCGTTCGATGAGGAGTAGCCATGAAGTTCGCCCTTTTCCCAGCGGCCGTGCTCGTCGCCGCCGGGATTTTCGCTGGAGCATCCCCTAGTTTCGCCGCGTCGCACACCTCGGTGTTTCAGGGGCACGGGTACACCCTGAACCTTGTTGCCGGTCACTCCAAATATGGACTGACGCAAACCGGCAGCTTGCGCGTGAAGGGGAAGGTGTACCAATTGCGCGGGGACTGGATTCCCGCGGGAGATGCGGGCGGTGAACTGCTGCGCTTCTTCGGCACTGCCTTCGGTCATGTGAAGGGCCTGGTGGGCGTGGCCACGCTCTACGACACCTGCATCCCCAACTGCGCCGCCAGCCGGCACTACCAACTCTCTGCAATGATCGGTTTCTCCATTCCCGGCCCGGCCGGCAAGGGAAAGGTCATCCTCACACTGAAGCCCTGAGCGGAGAAGTCCCGGTCGCTCCTTGTCTCCCATAGGGGTGACATCTCGCTGTACTTGCGGGTGCCCGTCTCCGTCCTGGCTCGACGGATGCGATCGACGGGGCGCACCTGCGGATTCGGCCGATAGCTACTGCGTTAGAGGCAGCGCGGCCTCGAGGATCTGCTTGGCGATAGGGGCCGCTACGAACGCGCCCTCGCCGCCGTGCTCTACGATCACTGCTACTGCCACCCGCGGATGCTGGGCGGGGGCGAAGCAGATGAACCAGGCGTGAGGAGGGCGGCCGTCGCCGGTTTCAGCGGTGCCTGTCTTGCCCGCTACCTCAACCCCCGGAATCTGAGTCTCGAAGCCTGAGCCGTGTGCCACCACCTGCACCATGGCATCGCGCACTTGATTCGCCGTCTGAGAGGAGATCGGCTGATAGAGCGTCCCGTAATCCGCCCGTTGCACGATCGAGCCATCCGGCGCGGTGACTTGCTTCACTAATATTGGCCGCGGGATCGCCCCGCCGTTGGCCATCGCTTCGGTAATCATGAGCATCTGAAGCGGCGTTAAGTGCAGGCCGCCTTGCCCAAAGGCAGTACTGGCGAGGGCAGGCGCATTGAAGTCCTCCCCCGGGGTTTCCACATGGCTTTCCGCTACGGGGATGTCAAACGGCGGAACCTGATCGAGGCCGAAACTGTGAAGGTAGCTCAAGAAACGGCTCGCTCCGAGCTTGAGCCCCACCTGAGCGAAGACGATGTTGTCGCTAAACTCGAGGGCCTGTTCCAGCGTGACGCTTGATACGCCCACAGGCAAGTTATTGGCACTGGCCGGGAACACGTGGCCGTCGACAGTTATGGGACCGGTGGCCGCCAGGCCGCTGAACTCGGTATCCAGCGCCATGACGCCACTATCCAGGGCGGCGCCCAGGGTCGCGATCTTGAACGTGGAGCCCGGCGGATAGTACCCGCCCACGACCCGGTTGATTAGCGGATCGTCGGGATTCTGAAGCAGAGACCGCCAGTATCCGGAAGCGTCGATCTGGTTCGCGTCGAAGCCCGGCTTGCTGGCCATTGCCAGAATCTCGCCGTTTTGGGGATCGGCCACGACCGCGGCGCTTGGCACGTCCGGCAGATAACTGCTGACCTCTCGCTGCAACCGGTCGTTGACGGTGAGCGTGAGATTGTCCCCAACCACCGTCTTGTGCTCCAGATGATCAAGCACGTTCTGCCAGCTCGTGCCGGCCACCTGCCCGGAAAGGTATCGGTTGTAACTGGCCTCCAATTCCGACATTCCGTACCGGGGGCTGTCGTAGCCGATGACCTGCGAGAGCGTTGGATCGGTATAGTAGGGGCTCACGACTCCGCCCGCTCCGATCTTTCGGCCCGCCAACAAGGTGCCGTCTCGATCGAAGATCAGCCCACGTCGCACGTGGGACATCTCCAGCGCCAGCCGCTTGTTATCGGGTCTGGCCTGAAGATTGGAGGCGTCGATCACTTGCCAGTAGGTGAGATTGACGATGATGATGGCGAATGCGACCAGAAAGACGACACCGAGACGGCGGATGTTGGTGTTCATGGGGCTACCGCGCGCTGGGCCGAGATTTTGAGAAGCAGCCCGATGATGATGTAGTTGGCCACCGCAGCGCTACCCCCGTAGCTGAGAAACGGTAAAGGGACGCCGGTGAGAGGCATCAGACGCGTGGTGCCGGCAACGATCACCAGGGTTTGAATCGCGAGAATTGCGACGAGGCCTGTTGCCAGCAGTTTCTGGAATCCGTCGCGATTGGTGGTGGCGATCGCGAGACCGCGAAACGCGAGATAGAGCAACAGGGCAAGCAGTACCACGATGCCCGCGAGGCCCAGCTCCTCGCCGATCGCCGCCAGAATGAAGTCGGTCGTCACCACCGGCACAAATCCCGGATGGCCCTGGCCCAATCCCTGGCCGCCGATTCCGCCGGCGCCCAGGGCTATCAAGCCCTGAACCAGCTGGAATCCGGAGCCGGCGGCTTGCTGAAAGGGGTGAAGCCAGACTTCGGTTCGATTCCGAATGTGTGGAAAGACGTGATAGGCCGCGAAGACACCCACCGTGTAGAGCGCAAGACCCGAGACTGGGTAGATCCATCTGCTGGTGCCAACGTAGAGAATCGCGAGAAAGATGCCGAGAAACAACAGGGCGCTGCCAAGATCGTTTTGTTTGACCAGCAGCAAGAGCGAAAGCGCCCAGACTACAACCAACGGCGCCAGGTACTGGATCGGCGGCAGAGAGAGCGAACCGAGCTTGAACCGAGCAGACGCGAGGAGCTCGCGCTTCTCGTCGAGGTACGCCGCAAAGAAGATCACCATCATCGGCTTGAGAATCTCAACGGGCTGGAAGTACAAGCCGTGAAACCCGATCCAGCGGCGATATCCTGATCCGTTGATATCCGTGCCCGCGACAATCGTCAGCACAATCAAGAACAATCCGGCGACGGCCCACGAGTACTTGTACAGACGCAGCGACCCTACCCGGCGCGGCACGATCATCAGGATTGCCAGAATCACTTCACCCACCACCGCCCAGAGAATCTGGCGGTGACCGAGCGAGGGACTGAGGCGCGTGACGACCAGGATGCCAATGCCTCCCAGAAGTGCCACGATGGGTAGCAGCAGCTGATCGGCTCTCGGGGCGGCATACGAGAGCCAGAGGCTCAAGATGATCGTGCTGACAACGTAGATCAGCGGGTACTGGAGTTCGCTCTCGATGACCCGATGATGATCGACCGCCGACAGCAGGGCGAATCCGCCGAGCACGATTACTCCCGCCGTCACCAGGAGCGCCAGCTCCCACCAGCGCGGGCGGTAGCTCATCAAATTGTCACCAGCTTGACTTTGACGCGGCCGAACTCGATCAAATCTCCCGGCGCGATCGGCAGCGCACGCTTGACTACTTTTCCGTTCACGCGCGTGCCGTTGGTGCTGCCGAGGTCTTCCAGCACCCAGCCGCGCCCATTCCACGCGAGGCGAGCGTGCTCGGACGAGACAAAGCCGTCGAAGAGGTTGACATCGTTTTCGTCACCCCGGCCCACGGATGACACCGCGAGAAGCGGAATCCGTTCACCGGCCTCGAGGCCGGTGTCCGCCGGTTCGACCACCATCAGGTCAGCCGGGGCCCGTTCCTCGCCGCCGAGCCTGTTTCTCTGACGCAGTTCTCGCCAGAGGAGCAGAGCGAGAAGAACGAGAAAAAGGTACAGCGCTGCCAGGAACGCTATCCGCCCGACCAGCAACCACTCGTCGACGCTCAAATGCGCCTACTGCTCCCAGGTCACTTCGAATCCGCCAAGTGAGATGCGGTCGCCCGGCCTAAGGCTGGCTTCTCGTACGACCTTGTCGTTTACCGCGGTACCGTTGGTGCTGCCGGCATCGCGCAAAAGCCAGCGATTCCCTCTCTGCGCAAGCTCCGCGTGATGGCGAGAGACGCGACGATCGTTGATCACGATGTCATTGTCGGGAAGCCGGCCCACCCGCGTTGGAGAGCGCAAGACCGGGTGTGAGCGACCGTCGATGACCAGGTTCGGGACGGCCCGCGACGGCGGAAGCTGGCCACCCACCGCCGGCATGACAGAAGTGTGCTGTGAAACACTCTCATCGCTTGCCACGTCGGCCATGCTGGCCTCTATCTGCACTTCGCCGCGTTCCAGCCTGGCGCGCTCTCGCAGATTCACTACCGGCCGGCTTACCAGATGATAGCCTTCCTGCCGGGCCACTCTGCCCAGATGCGTCGCCATGTTCTGACAGAGCGAACGCCGCATCGGCTGAAAGCGAGCATAGTCATCCGGATGCAGATACACGTCGTAGACATTTGGCACCAGCACACCTTCAATGCCTACGGACTGTTGGGCCTCCATTGCGCGTACCAGCCTCTTCCCAATCTCCACCGGCTGAAGCCGGCTGCGGGCTGCCCGCGTGAAGATGCGCTCTACCACGCGCTCGATCGTCTCCTCGAAGCGCGCCATGATGCTTCTGTCAGCGGCCATATCGGCACATTGTAGTGGTGTTCGTCGCGATGGCAGATCTCGCCGCTGCCGCCTCCAGATGATGCCCGTGCCAGCCGGCCCGGGGTCCGCTTACATAGGTTAGAATCGCGCCTATGGCCGGTCTCGAGACCCACATCCTCGACTTCATCAAGAATTTTCTCAACGCCGTTGGCTATCCGGGCGTCTTTGCCTTGATGACCGTCGAGGGTTTCGGGGTCCCCATACCCAGCGAGTTGACCATGCCGTTTAGTGGCTTCCTGGCCACCGCCCAGGGCGGCAGCCGTTTCATCTTGCCGGCCGCAATCGCGGTCGGGGCGGCAGGTGAGATCACCGGCGGTATTCTCGCCTATCTCCTGGGGGTGTGGGGAGGACGACCGGTTCTCGAGCGATATGGGAAGGTACTATTGCTCTCGCCCGCTGAACTGGAGAAAGCCGAGCGTTGGTTCGCGCGTTACGGAGACTGGGTTGTGCTGGTGACGCGGCTGCTTCCCGCGATCCGGAGCTTCATAGCCTTACCGGCCGGCGTGGTTCGCATGCCGTTTTGGAGATTTCTGCTATACAGCGCCATCGGCTCGACCTTCTGGTGCGCAGTTCTCGCCGTCATCGGCCACACCCTTGGCCAGCACTGGGGAAGCGTGAGCGGCGACCTTCGTCGCTACGACGTCCTGCTGCTGGTACTGGTGCTGGCACTGATTGCCTTCTTTGTGTACAAGCGGGTTACGGCCGGTCGGAGTCACCGGATCACAACGCCGGACGATGAAGTGTCGTTCGGCCGAGACGACAAAGCGTCTCCGTAGCTTCCCGATTCATCGGGACACGCCGGACGGATGCCGCGCATGCCCGCGCCGTATCTCGTCGCCTGGGTGTGCGGCGCGGTGAACCGTCTTCTCTCAGTCAATTTCTCGCAGTGCCTTGCTCGAGCCGGCGTAGATCGCGCCGATGATGACCATCACTCCTGCCCCGAGAAGCAATCCTGTAAGAGTCAGGGTCACCACGCCACCGGCGACGATGAGGGATAGCGGCCCGAGGCCCATCGAGGCGAACATGATGAGGCTCATAACGCGTCCCAGCATGGCTGGATCGGTCCGTGCTTGCAACCAGGGCACCATCAGTACGTTTATCAGTCCCGTTCCCGTACCCATCAGGCCGGCCGCCACGATGCCTTCCGCCGCATTCTGGGTGAGGCCAATCAACCCCAGCCACACTCCGATCCATCCGAGAAGAGCGACGGTGAGCCATCCCCGGCGTCGCGGATGGCGAAGTGATCCGCCGATGATATTGCCCGCGAGACCGCCCAGGCCCCATGCGGCAAGGACCAGGCCGAAGCCAGCAGCACCCGCGCCGTAACGTTGGTGCGCGAGAACGGGAATGCCCACCTCGAACGGACCGCTGAAGGCGTTGTCGATGATGGCAATCGTGATCAGCATGACGCGAATGGCCGGGTCGCTCCAGGCATACCTCAACCCAGCGAGAATGCTGGTGAAGATGCTTTCTTTCTCCCTGGCCGAGTCCTTCTCGGCCGGCGTCCGGTCCCAGGAGCTTGCGCGGCTCAGCATCAACATGAGACTCGCGAAACCGAACGACACGGCGTCGAACCCGAAGGCGATGGAAGTGCCGCTGACCTGACCGGCGAAGGCGATGATCAGACCAGCGGCCGCCGGGCCTACCAGCAACGTCACTTGCATGCTTCCTTGCTGAAGAGCGTTGCCCGCCGGCAGGCGCTCCTCATCCAGCAACAAGGGCGCAACAACATTGGCGGCCGGGAAGAAGACGGCGTCCGCCGTGCCAAAGACGAAGCCTATAGCGTAGAGTTCCCAGAGTTGTGCCATGTGAGCGACGACCAGAAGCGTGAGGATGGCCATCAGCGCGGCGCGGATGGAGTTTGACCCAAGCATGAGGAGACGCGGGGAGATGCGGTCGGTGATGGCGCCGCCGAGGAGCATGAAGGCGGCTCGGGGGACGGCCGCCACGCTGAGCAGAGCTCCGAGGGCCAGTCCCGAGCCGGTGAGCTGAAGCACGAGCCAGGCGAGGGCGACGAAATAGAGTCCGTCGCCTAGCATGGAGATCGTCTCGCCTATCCAGACGAGGCGAAAATCGCGCACCCCAAGCGGCCGCAGCATTGTTATGCCGCCTGGCTGTGCCGTGGCTACCATGGCCTACTCCACGCTGATGCGAACTCGGTCGTCGTCGTCTTGAATATCGAGGAGAGGTCCGACGCCATCCGTCGAGGCCAGCCCGGCGAGCAGATCCTCCAGCTGGATTCCGTGTTCATCCAGGCTCGAGTGCACCTGCCGGGGAATGAAACGTCCGGCGGCCCGAGCCAGTCCGATCGGGATCCGAAGATTAACCTTCGACTCGCCGTCCTCGGAAATTTGAATGATGAGATTCCTGCTCCTTGCAGGAGCCAACGGCGCAGTCGCGGGCGCGCGGTCAACTGCTATGGCCGTCGGGCTCGGCCTTAAAGCGTCGAGGAGATCTGCTCCCTCAGCAGGCGACAGTACTCCATCCGATACCATGCGCAACACCCGTAGCTGGTCCTGCTCTGTTTCGATCACGATGTCCTCCTTGAAAGCTCCCGCAGTTTCGTCGCGGCTTCTGCCGGGTCAATCTCTCCCTGTTCCAGTGAGTCCAGAATCTCTCGTCGCCGGTCTGCGACCTCGGGGCCGCTTGTCTGAGCTCGACCGAGCCCGGCCGCCTCCAGTGCCTCTTCCAGGCGCGCTCGGACGGTCGGGTACGAGATTCCCAGCTCGCGTTCCATCTCCTTCATGTTTCCCCTCGACCGGAGAAATAACTCGACGAGGGATGCATGCGGTTCCGGCAGCGACGCCAGTTGCGACAGCCGAAACGCGCCGCCCACGTTTGTGCCGCACGCCGGGCACTCCAGACGCGTGATGAGCAGCCCGCGGCCGCAGGAGGGGCAGGCGTTCGGAGCGAACCTGGATGAATCCACACGCCTATATTGCCACAACTACTTACATTTGTAAAGTAGTTATTTACAGATTAGAAACTGATCTACGAATAACGGCAGAATGCGGACTCAATCAGCGAGCTGCTGAAATCTTTGAGTCGGCCGTCTCCTCTTTCTCGACACGCTCGAAGCCCCGGTACGGAAGCCACCAGTTCCAGCGGCCGATAAGACGCATCATCGCCGGCGCCAGCAGGATGCGGATCAGAGTGGCATCGATGAGCACCGCTGCCGCCAGGCCGAGCCCGAGCTCCTTGATCACTACCAGCCTGGCAAAGGAAAAGGCGCCGAAGACGACGATCATGATGAGGGCCGCGCTCGTTATGATCCGCCCCGTCGCTGCCAGGCCTTGAGCCACGCTGAAGGTGTTGTCGCCGCTAAGCTGGTATTCCTCCTGAACGCGGGTCAGCAGGAACACCTCATAGTCGGTGCTGATCCCGAACAGCACCGAAAACAGAAACACCGGAACGATGGAGTCAATGTTGCCCACCGGGGTAAACCCCAACAGGCTCGCCAGCCGGCCGTCCTGGAAGCTGAAGGTTATGACTCCGTACGCCGCCGCAATCGAGAACAGGTTCATTAATACGGCCTTCAGCGGGAGTAGCAACGAGCGAAATGCGATAAGCAAGATCAGGTAGATGGTGGCTATCACGAACAAAATCACCAGCGGAAAACGGGAATACAGCGAGGAATCGAAGTCCATCTGGCCGGCGGTCTGGCCGCCGATCAAGACTTGATAGCCGGGTATCGGAGGAGCGTTACGAAGGGACCGCACGTAGTCCTCGGCGGCCGCGCTCGACGGGTCGGTCTTGAGGAAGGCCGAAATCAGGGCCACGTTGTGTGTGCGGACCTCGGTCCTCAGGCCGGCGTTGGGGCGGGACGACTGCAAACGGTTGAGGGTTTGCCGGCAGGTATAGATCTGCTTCGGTGAATGCGGACCGGGGTCGGCCGAAAGACCGGCAACTTCGTGCGATCCACACACGTGATCGAGCAGGGCAAGGGCCGCCGGCCGAAACGTCTTCAGCGGAGTGTCGGGCTTCCTCTTGATGACGACGAGGACGGGCGATTGGCTGGCAAGGCCGAGGTGATGCGCCAGTAAATCGTAGCCCTCCCGGGAGCTGACGGAGGGAGGAAGTATTTGCGGACCGGGAATTCCGACACGGAGGTGGGCGGCCGGCAGCGCAAGAACGACAACAGCGCCGATCACCGCCAGAATCACTCGGAACGGACGGCGCATCACCACATGCGCAAGTTTGAGCCACGGCGCCCGCGACAACGCCATCTCGGGCACGACGGGAAGTAAGCTGATGCGAGGGCCGAGGATGCCGAGGACCGCGGGAAGAAGCGTGAGAGCCACAATCAGGGACAACGCCACCACGATGCTGCCCCCCAGGCCAATTGAGCGGAGCATCGAGACCCCGGTAAGACTGAGTGAGAGGAAGCCTATGGTTACCACCACCGCCGACACCAGAATCGCTCTACCGGAGGTAGCGACCGTGCGGCCGACGGCGTCCTCCACGCAGCGGCCCTCTGATAACTCCTCCCGAAATCGATGAACCATGAAGAGGGAGTAATCGATGGCAACACCGAGGCCGAGCATTGAAGCGGTGTTGAGGACGAAGATCGACATATCGATCCGTCGTCCCAAGAAATAGATCAGTGCCAGGGCCAGTGTCACCGATACTGGAGCCATGACCACCGGCACGATAGCCGCCATCACGGAGCCAAAGATCAGCAAAAGAATCGCAGCCGCGAGTGGCAAGGTGATGAGCTCGATGTGCTGCAGGTCCTGGTCGCTTACCGACTCCATGTCATGGAAGATCGCCGACGACCCGGTCAGATAGGTGTGGACCGGGGGCGGGGGGAACAGCCCGTTCAGCGGTTTGGCGAGCGATGCTCCGAAGTCGCCCTGCGGGGAGCTATAGAGCTGCTCGAAGACAACCGCGCGATCCGGAGTCCAGTACGGCCCCTTCACTCCCAGACGCTTGCCGAATCGGCCGCCCACCTCTTCTCGGAAGTGGCGCGCCGCCGGTATGAGGAGGTTCTTCTCCTGAGGACCTGCATCGAACACCACGGTGAAGACCTGCGCACGATAGCCATAAGCGTGATGCAGAACGTTGTACGCGGCGACTGATTGGCTATTGCCGATTGTGTAGCCGCCGCCGTGCAGGACACTGGTTATGCGAGGCGCAATGAACGCCCCGCCGACCGTGATGAGCAGCCAACAGATTGCTACCGGCCAGCGAATCCGATAGATAGCGCGGCCGAAGCGCTCGAGCATGCGATCGCGGCTACGTTACTCGCCCGCCCGGGGATCGATGGTGGTATCGTCGACGATGTCGACCACGCCGGGAATGTATCCCAGCAGCGTCGTGGCCCGTTCGGCGTCCAGTACCGAGGGCACGGATCCCACCAATCGTAGGACGCCGTGTCGAGCTTGCACGTCCAGCGACAGCTTCGACGTATCCGAGTCTTCCTGGAGGATAAGAACGGCCTCATCGCGGAGGTCCTCGTCACCTCGCGGCGGTGGGTTGCCGCTAAGCTCCTCTTCCGGCGATCGTCCGAACCCGGTCGCTACGTGAATGCCTTCCCGGCCGCCCGGCAGGACCGGAGGGTCGGTGGGCGGTGTGTACGGCTCCTGATCGCGGACGCTCGCGATCACATCGTCGGTACCGACAGTCTCCGGAAACGGCAGCTCTTCATCGATATTGTCCGGCTCTTCCGGAGGATGCTCTTGCCGCTTCGGACCAGGCCACTGTTCGTCCCACTGATTCTCTCGTATCAGGTAATCGTCCGAGGGGTTTTGGTCAGTTGTATCGTCCATGTGGGTTTCTCCAGGTGGGGCTATTTCGTGACGAACGCGGCGTCCGGGCTGGGAACGTCCTCGAGGGGCTCCGCGCCGCCTCCCTTGGCCGCTCCGTATGCGGGTACGTCGGCTCTCGAGGTGTACTCGTAGCCGGGAGTCGCCCCTTGATGTTGAAGGAGTTCCTGCGGGGGCGCGTTCCAGCCTTCACGCTTCATGCCGGCTAGATCAACATTGAGCCGAACTCCGTCGTCATCAACCGCGTCGACGGCAGACATGGGAATGTACCAATCCTGGATCAGGATGTGACCCTGCTGAACGTGCAGGTAATCTACCGCGTGGCCAATCTCAACGGCGTGCCCGAGACGTCTGCCGCGGGGAAGGTACACCGGCATGTGCCGGTAGAATTCCCACGTCCTCATGTCTCTCCTCCACCAATCTCCGGCGCAAGTAGCGCGCCCCAATATACGTCGCCCTAGGCCACCGGCTGCTCGACCGGTTCCGGGTGCGAGACCAGCAAGACGGCGGGAGTATTGCCCTCAGTCAGGATGGTCTGCACCGGATTCCCAAGCATGATTTTGTGATCGGCGCTCCGGTCGATTGAGCCGAGAACAACGAGTTGGTAGGATTCCTGCTGTAGCTCGCGAACGATTGCGGCCGCTGGATCTGACGACAGCTCCACTCGTTCGCGCACATCAATATCGAGTCGCGACACCGTGAATTTCAGTTCCGAAAGTATGCGATAGCCGGAGGCGAGTAACTGCCGCCGGTCACTCTGTCCCCAGTGAATAGGTTCGAGAGTCGAGGTAATCACGTTGAACAGGACAAGCTCAGCTCCGCTGGCCTTGGCAAGGTATGCTGCCAGGTCTCCCGCATCCATCGAGTACCGCAACCCGCTCACCGGAACCAGGATGCGTCGAATCGGGCCAGGAAACTCCGGTTCGTCTGTTACCGCTACCAACACATCGGTCTTGGCGCCGTCGATGATTCGATCCTGCAGATCGCCCAGCGTGAGCATGACGTCAGGTTTCGGCCGTCTGGCTCCCATAGCGATGAGGTCGTGACCGTCGGCCGCGTCGAGTATCTTCTCGAGCGCGTCCTCCGAAGTGACCTTTATCCTAACGTCGGTAAGCTCGTCGGCGTGGTCGCTCGCCTGCGCTAGCTTCGATGCCGCCTCATTGACTTCTAGGGCCGCCTTTTTGACTTCCGCCTCGTCGCCTTCAACCGGGCTCGGGACGGCTGTGCCACGCTCCTCCGCGACCTGTCCGGCTTCCCGGCTGACAGACAACCCGAGACGGGTGATGTCCAGTATCTCGTCGCACGTTGCTTTTGCCGCGGCGATCCGCTCGACCAGCGCGGATGCGGCCGCGGGTAGAAGCTCCGGGACGAGCGGAACAATCACTCGTTCGATGCCGGGAACGTAGGACCGCCGTCGAGCTTCCTCGCGATTTAGCCGCTCCTCCTCGGCCGGTTCGGGCTTCACTCTTTTCGCTAGGAAGGAAATCGCTGGAGGAGAGACCACCACCGTGAGAATAGCGAGCACCGCGTACATGGCGTATGTCTTTCCGGAGAACAAGCCGAGCTCGAATCCCAGGATCGCTACAACCACGTCGGTGCCGCCCTTGAGATTGACCCCCACCCCGACCAGCACAGCCTGCCACCGAGGCAGGCCGCCGAGAAGCGCTCCGGTTGCTCCGAGGCCCGCCTTAACCACGGTTGCCACCGCGAACAAGAGGAGAAACGTACCCACCGTCGAAAAGCTGCCGAGGCTGAAGATATCGACTCGCATTCCGGCCAGGACGAAGAAGATCGGACCGACCAGCCCGACCGTCAGGGTCTGCAGATTCTCGCGAAGCTGCGGATTGCTTCGAGGCGACTGCGCGATGATCACGCCAAAGACGAACGCGCCCAGCAGTGCGTGCAGGCCGAGGATTTGTGTGAGTCCCGCGGAGAGGAAGGTCAGGATAAGGACAACAGTGAGCGGGCCGCGGACTAGGGCGCTCCTGTCGGCCACACGGCGCATGATCCAGAAG
>JBOGSL010000159.1:0-1684 GCA_050695395.1 Chloroflexota bacterium
CTGGTACTGCTGCTCCAGCAGCTCCAGGCGGTTGCCGGAAGCGATCGGGGCCGGAGAAGCGGCTTCTGCCGGCATGCTGATCGACAAGCTCAGGGTGGCTGTCTCACGGGGCCGGAGCTTTAGGTGAAAGACAGCATCACTGTCGTTGAGGCTGGCAGGCTCCGCCGAGAAATCGATGCGGGTGTGCAGTTGCCGTCCGTCGAGCGCTTCGTAGCCGAAGGCCAGCGAGCGCTCGCTCCGCTTGACCGGTGCAAGCCGGCCACGCTGTTTTGGCGACAACCCACGAACGTCGAAGATATCGGCAAAGTCGGCCGCGAAGGAGTAGCGGCACTCGAGCGTAATCGGGCGTGCATCGAAGCTGGTGACGCGCAGATGCTCTTCGACCCCGTCGCCAATAATGCGTTGGCGCCGAACCTCGATACTCTCGCGGCGCAACGATGTGCCATCCAGGCTTGTCATACCAGGATTTGTTGAGACTTGTTCGGCCGCAAACCCCAATGCCGCCGTGGAAAGCAACATAATGGGTGCGGCCTGGGAGAAGCTGAATTCATACCGGGAGAGGAAGCGGGTGTCGTTTCGATACAATCCAAAGCCGGATTCATTGCGCCGCGGCACATTTCCGCACTTGTCCATGAGCAAAAAGACGCCGTTTTCCCGAATGACCAGCGCGTCGCGGATGTCCTCGATCGCCATCGGCTCCGCCTCGCCCGTGCGAACTGGTCCATTATCGAGGACCGTGTCTCTTGGTTGCTCGCTGGAGGTGATTGTGATTTCCTCAACAAGGGGCATGTCTGCTCTGCCGATAAAGAGGGTAGGGGCGCGAACGCTCCCTCAGCCAGTGTAACAAACGTGCCGTTGTGGAAAAGCCAGGGTTGGCACTTTGCGATGCCTTTCTCGACTTGCTAGCCCGAACGAGGGATACCAGGCGGGCGGCCCAGGGTCGAATAATGGAGCGTGCAATCCCTCATCCTCATAACCTTCGGCACGAGCTTCCTCGAAGGATACGCCCGGATCTGGGCACAGATGGAGTGCCGGGTTGCGCCCGAATCAGCACGAGATCGGCACGACTGAGGCGTGAAACAGAGGCGCTCTTCGGCTATGCTCAGAATGAGGTAGGTGAAGAGGAGGTGATTTGCAGCGTGCGTACGGCCGTGGAACGGCCTGGCTTCGTGTCCGGAACAGCCGGATCGAGAACAGATTCTGAAGGAGGTAGACAAGGCGATGTGCGCGAGCTGTGGGTGTGGCGAACTGAATAATGACCACGGAGACCCCAAGAACATCACGATCGAGATGCTCCAGCAGGCTGCTGAGGCCGGTGGGGTCACCGTCAAGGAGGCGGCGGAGAATATACGCCGCGGCGTGGATCGTGCCCGAGTAGCCGTAGCGAGCAAGTAATCGCAACGACAAGATCCGTTTGCTTCGATGCATTGAGCGGCCCTAGTTACTGCTAGGGCCGCCTTTCGGGCGCTGGTCCCGCTAGCTCAGCGAAGTGATCGTGCCGACTTCCGCCGCTTCGTTGGGTGTGAGCGTCCAGGCCCTTGCGTTGACGTTCGCCTCCACCTGCTCCGGTCGCGTAGCGCCCGCGATCACGCTGGCGACGGTGGGTTGTGCCGCCAGCCAGGCAAAGGCCAGATCCAGCACCGAGTGGCCCCGCTGCTCGGCGAACTGTTCTAGCTTCTGGAGG
>JBOGSL010000160.1:0-8543 GCA_050695395.1 Chloroflexota bacterium
CCCATGTCGCGGTTCTCCCGGAAGAGACCCTGCGCGCTTGCCGGGACCTGGATTTCGTGGCGCGGAAGGAATTCGACTTCACCATCAAGGAAATTGCCGAGGGCGCCGAGATTTCGGAAACCGACGGTGTCAGCTACTTCGACCAGGATGCGGGGAAAATCGTCCACACTCCCGAGCGGCCAATTCTGATGGATATGGACTCGCTGCCGTTTGTCACCGACGTGTACAAGCGAGACCTTACCATCGAGAACTACTACATCGGTTACCTGCAGCACCCGTACGTGTCGTTCTACACAGGGCGCGGTTGCGTGTCACGCTGCACGTTCTGCCTCTGGCCCCAGACGATCGGCGGCCACAAGTATCGGGTGCGAAGCCCGGAGCATGTGGTCGAGGAGATCAGGCAGGCGCGGCAGATGTTCCCGCAAGTCAAGGAGTTCTTCTTCGACGACGACACGTTCACCGACAATCGTCCCCGAGCGCAGGACATCGCGCGGCGGCTCGGTAAGCTCGGCGTCACCTGGAGCTGCAATGCCAAGGCCAATGTGCCGTACGACACGCTCAAGGTGATGCGAGAAGGCGGCCTGCGTCTGTTGCTCGTAGGCTTCGAGTCCGGGAATCAGCAGATCCTCAACAACATTCGCAAGGGCATTCGGGTGGACCGCGCTCGCGAGTTCGTCAAGAATTGCAAGCGACTCGGCATCAAGATCCACGGCACCTTTATCCTCGGACTGCCGGGCGAAACTCGCGAGACCATGCGGCAGACGATGGACTACGCCCGGGAGCTGGATGTCGATACCATTCAGGTCTCTCTCGCCACGCCGTATCCGGGCACGGAGCTCTACGCCACGGCGCTCGCCAACGGCTGGTTGCAGAAGGGAGAGGACCTAGTCGACGCAAACGGCATCCAGGATGCGGCGATCGCGTATCCGGATCTCAGTCGCGATGAAATCTTCCAGGCCGTGGAGACGTTCTACCGTCGCTTCTACATGCGGCCCCAGCCAATTCTGCGCATCGTTTCGGAGATGGCACGCGACCGGCAGGAGGCGGGCCGGCGGCTCCGCGAGGGCTACGAGTTCCTCCGATTCTTCGCTCAGCGCCGTCACGCCGTTCCGTAGCGCCGCAGAAGCTCCGCTTGCGACATCCAGATTTCCTGGGCGTGCATCTCCCGCGTGTGGCCGCGCGCCACTCGCTCTATCCCCTCGGGCGTGTACACGGCTAATAAACCCGACATGTAGAAGCGCTCTAGGCCGGACCAGAACCGGCGCGGACGTTCTCGTCGCTCGAATCCCAACCTCGCCGCACCCGCGCTCACGAGAGTGACGCCATGCAGGGCCTTCACCGGAGGCGCTCCCTCGCTTCCCACCCACACCGCGAGTGCTCGCAGATCGCTGCCGAGCACACCCTGCAATGGCCACCGCCCCTCGGCGGGCATGAGCGCCAGCAGGGCCCGATTGTCTGCGTGGACCTCAGCTACCGGATCGCCTCGATTGATCGTACTGCCATCTCGTAGCACCACCGCCTCGCCGCGGTGGCTGGTGAGGCAGATCTTGAAGACACCGTAGCGCGCTTCGGGTATGGGGAAAAGGGGCCGCCGGCTGTGCTCGATCGCCTCCCAGACCGGCCAGATGCGCAGGATGCCCCGCGGCCTCCCGGCATGCGTTCCAGCCGCGAGATGCCGAAACAGCCAGATGGTCAGATTGAAGTCAAACGCCGAACCGGCCGGCATCCACAGCCTCCCACGGCAGATCGAGATCGCTGCGGCCGAACGCCCCGTAGCGAGCCGTTTGTTGGTAGATGGGCCGGCGAAGGTCCAACTCTTCGATAATCGCGTTCGGCTGGAAGTTGAAGTTGGCTCTCACCAGCTTCAGGAGTTCGTCATCCGGCAACGTTCCCGTTCCAAACGTATCGACCCACACGGAGATGGGGTCTTTGATGCCGATCGCGTACGCCACCTGAACCTCCGCGATCTCGGCAAGTCCCGCGGCCACGATATTCTTCGCGACATAACGCGTGTAGTACGCGGCCGAGCGATCGACTTTGGTGGGATCTTTGCCGGAAAACGCTCCACCGCCGTGCCGGGCCATGGCGCCGTAAGTGTCGACTGCTACCTTTCGGCCCGTCATGCCGCTGTCAGCCATTGGGCCGCCACTCACAAAACGTCCGGTCGGATTGATAAGGTACCGCTCTGGTTCTCCCAACCGGGGACAGGTCTCCCGTACCGCCGGCTTCGCAACCCGCTCGATCAGGTCCTCGGTAATCTCGCGCCGTTCAACCTCCGGTGAGTGCTGACTGGAGATCAGGATGTCTTCCACCCCGACGGGACGGTTCCCATCGTATCGGATGGTGACCTGAGCCTTGCCGTCGGGGCGGAGATAGGGCATGCTCCCGTCGACGCGCGCCTCGTCCAGGTTGCGGCAGATTTGGTGGGCCAACACCACCGGAAGCGGCATCAGCGCCTCCGTGTCCGTTCTCGCGTAGCCGAACATCATCCCTTGATCGCCCGCGCCTCTCTGCTCGACACCCTTGGCGATATCGGGAGATTGGCCATGCAGCGAAATGAGAATGCCACAGGCCCGTCCGTCAAAGCCCGTTTCGATGGAGTCGTAACCCAGATCCACAATCGTTTGTCTCGCCAGAGCCTCGATGTCGACGTCGGCTCGAGCCGTAACCTCGCCCAGGATCCAGAGCATGCCCGGCCCTATGACGGCTTCGCAGGCGACGCGCGCTTCCGGATCTTCCGCCAGAATCGCGTCGAGCACCGCATCGGCAATCTGGTCGCACACCTTGTCCGGATGCCCGGCGGTCACCGCCTCGGAAGTGAAGAGCATCAAAGCCTCCGCATCGCCAGCGATTATATTGACCCGTGCCTCTCTTCCCTCTGGACCGAGTTCGAGTCGCCCGGTTCGATCAACAGCGCGAGCTGGACCTGGAGGAGGTGGCGCGGGAGGTCCGCGCTTTCGACTTCCCCCCGAACCCGCTGGCCGAGCAGGATCGCGCTCTCGAATTCTTTGAGAAGGTTCGGCCGCTGCTGAATGTGCTCGCGGGCCTCGCTCGGCCGGGAGAACGCGGTATCGACATCAGCACCGGTCTAGGCTTCTTGCCCGTGCTGCTCCAGCGAGCCGGAATGGAGATGGTAGCCACCGAGCGCAATCCGGAACATGCTGTGCTGGCGGCCTCACACAATATCCCCGTGTTGCCTTTCTGGATCGGTGACCCGCTTCCCGCCGCCGAGCGATCATTCGACGTCGTGTTCTTTTCACTGGTGCTCGAATATGTCCGCGCCTCCTCGGTACAGGTGATCGAGCAGCTAGTGCGGCTGCTGCGGCCCGCGGGCCGGTTCATCCTGGTGGTCCCGAACATCGCGCGGCTTGCCAACCTGCAAGCTCTGGCGGCCGGCGAGACGTTCCTGCACCCGGTGCCGGTAGAGCAGGCTCCGAAAGAACGAGAAGCAGACCACCTGGAACACGTCCGGGATTACAGCACGCGCGAGGTGGTGGAGGCGCTCGAGGCGGCCGGATTGGAGGTGCGGCAAGTGGTTACCGCGAATTGGGGTCCAGATGGCGAGCCGCGTCCCAACGCATTTTCCAACGATTTCATCATCGCGGAAGCCTTATACAATGCCGTCTAGAAGTACATCACCGATTGGAGAGGGAATGGGAGAACAGGATACTGTCGACCGAATCAACCACTATGTCGACGATCACGGCGGCGAGATGATCGACTTTCTCAAGGACCTCGTACAAACGCCGAGCTACGATTCACAGCTTGCCGCCGTCGGTCAGCTTTGCATCGATCGCATGAACAAGCTTGGCTTCGATGAGGCCCGGTTCGACTCGATGGGCAATGTGCTCGGCCGAATCGGCAATGGTCCCCGCAAACTCCTCTTCGACAGTCACATTGACACGGTGGGAGTCGGCGAGTTAGACCAGTGGAAGCGCGACCCATTCGCCGCGACTCAGGAAGACGGGGTCATCTACGGACTGGGCACCTGTGATGAGAAGGGCTCTACCCCGCCCATGATCTACGCCATGGCCGGGCTCAAGGAGCTCGGCCTGTTGGGCGATTGGTCCCTCTACTACTTCGGCAATATGGAGGAATGGTGCGACGGCATCGCCCCCCATGCCCTGGTCGAGCATGAGGGTCTCAGGCCCGATTTCGTCGTCATTGGCGAGCCCACCCGGCTCAACATCTATCGCGGTCATCGCGGGCGCGTAGAAGTGAGTGTCACCTTTGAGGGCAAGAGCTGCCACGCAGCGATGCCCCATCTCGGAGATAATCCCCTCTACCGCGCCGCTCCGTTTATCCAGGGGGTTGACGCGCTTCACGGACGGCTTCCCAGTCACCCGTTTCTGGGCAAGGGCTCGATAGCGGTGACCGATGTGACGGTCGACACTCCGTCACAGTGCGCGGTGCCCAGCCAGGCCGAGGTGTACCTCGACCGGCGGGTAACCACGAACGATACCGCAGAGAGCGTGCTGGAGGAGGTACAATCCCTGCCCCTGGCCGATACCGCCTCGATCCAGATTCCCGAGTATGCCGAGGCGAGCTACACTGGCTTCGTTTTCCCCGTCGAGAAGGTCTTTCCAGCCTGGGAGCTTTCTCCCCAGCATCCCCTGCTTCAAGCCGCCGAAGCGGATTACCGAGCGATGTTCGGTCGAGAGCCGGAGGTCGGCAAGTGGGAGTTCTCCACCAACGGCATTTACTGGATGGGAAAGGCCGGCATACCTTCCATCGGCTTCGGACCGGGCGACGAGCGCTACGCGCACGGCGTCGAGGAGCAGATTCCGGTGGCTGAGGTGATTGAGGCAGCCCGCTTCTACGCTGCCCTGCCGACATTCCTGGATCGACAGGCATGATCGATCTTGATGTTCCCGTCAATCTGGTCACCTTCGTGGCGGTGGACATTGAGACGACGGGGCTCGACCACCATCGCGATGAGATTGTCGAGATTGGCGCGGCCATGGTACGCGGCGGGCGCGTGGTCGATGATCTCAGCACTCTGGTCTACGTCGACCGCACGATTCCGTTCCAGGCCAGCCGTGTGAGCGGCATTCGGAACGACATGCTGGTTGGCGCGCCTCGGATCGAGGCCGCGATGGCAATGCTCCTGGGCTTCTGCGCCGACGGCGTGATGGCCGAGCACAGCTACAAGGCCTTTGATGTCAACTTCCTGGAGCGCGCCTACGGAGCCCGTTTCGATCATTTCGTCAACACCTGTACCTTATCGCGCCTGCTGTTCCCCAACATTCGCAAGCATAGCCTCGAGGAGTGTTGCCGCCGCTATCACGTCACGAACCAGAATCAGCATCGAGCCGCGGCGGATGCCCGGGCGACCGCCGAGGTGCTGATCTATTTGCTGAAGGTTGGTGGCTCGCGGTTCCCGAGGCTGTCCGATCTCCTGCGCATCGCGGCCGTTGAGCGAAACTGACCAGCCGCCGACAATCGAAGACTTTGACCGGCTCGATCTGAGGGTAGGCGAGATTGTCGAGATTCTCGACTTCCCCCGAGCCCGCAAGCCCGCTTACAAGCTCACCATCGATTTCGGCCCGCTCGGCGTCCGGCACTCAAGCGCACAGCTTCCCGCCCTGTACTCGAAGGATGATCTGCTCCATCGCCAGGTGGTCTGCGTGGCCAACTTTGCGCCGCGCAACATCGCCGGCTTCCAGAGCGAGGTCCTGGTGCTGGGTGTGCCGGATACCCAGGGAAACGTGGTGCTCTTACAGCCCGATCGAGTGGTGCCGCTCGGTGGGAGAGTGTTTTAACCTCTCCAAACGAGCTACGCGTTCTCCTCGTCGTCGATTCGCTTGCGATCGGCGGGGCCGAGCGACATGTTGTCGACCTGGCCAACGAGCTGGCAGCGCGTGGCCACCACGTCACGCTGGCTTGCGCGGAGACGGGTCCTCTTGCCGGAGAGCTCCACGATGTTCGGCTGCGGGTACTGCTAGCCAAAGGCGTCAAGCGGCGCTTCAGCCCTCTCTATGCCCACCGTCTCGCGGTGCTGTGTCGCGCCGAAAATTTCGATCTGGTCCATGCCCACCTCTTCGCCAGCACCGTCGCGACTGCGACCGCTCTGCGCGATGCCTCCGAGCCGCTCATCGTCACGGAGCACACGGAGGGAGTCTGGCAATCAGATGCGGATCGCCTGTTGCTGGCAAGGGCGCTTCGTCGAGCCCACGCGGCGATAGCTGTGTCGGAGCCAATCGCCGAGCGCATGCGGAATGGGCTGGGTGTGACCGTCGAGCGCGTTCACTGTATCCTAAATGCCGTGCACGCGTTCCGTCACGGTCAGCGACTCGAGCGGGAGCGGATGATCGGCATGGTTGGTCGACTCGCGGCCGAGAAGGGCGCCGACACGTTTCTCCGAGCTGTCGCCCAGGTTGCCCCGGTGGTGCCCAATGTCCGCTTTGTTGTCGTCGGCTATGGCTCGGCCAGTCCCGAGCTTCAGCTGCTCGCGCGTCGGCTGCGAATAGGGAACCGAGTCGACTTTCTTGGGAGCATGACCGACGCGCGGGACCTTATCTCACGATTGGCGGTGCTGTCTGTGCCCTCGCGCACCGAGGGCACGCCGTTGGTTGTGCTGGAAGGGATGGAAGCAGGCACGCCGGTTGTAGCATCTCGGGTCGGAGGGGTAGCGAACCAGATCACGACCGGCGTGGACGGGACGCTGGTTCGTTTCGACGACGAGCACGCGCACGCTCAGGCCTGGCTAGACCTGCTTCGCTACCCGCGTCGGGCGAAGATCATGGCGGAAAGGGCGCGCGAGGGTGGCCCCCACCGGGCGTACGCAAGCATGGTCGATCGTGTTGAAGCGCTGTACCGCTCGGCGAGCGAATCGACTTGCGATGATACTGGAGCGTGTCGCTCGCCTCACTCCCCACTACCCATCCCCTAGCGGCTCTATCCTCTCGCTCGTTTCGGCTGTTCTGGGCCGGGTCGACCGTCTCGGTGACGGGAACGGCCATGCGCCAGGCGGCGATTGCCTGGCAGGTGTATCTTCTTACGCACTCGCCGGTTGCTCTGGGGGTCATGGGTGTGGTGCGGGTCATCCCGATCGTGATCCTTTCGATTTTCGGAGGCGTGTTGGCCGATGTGGTCTACCGCCGTACCCTTCTGATCGTCACCCAAATCACGTTCGTCGCCGTTTCCCTCGCTCTCGGCTTGACCACACTGACCGGCACTATCAATCTGCCGCTGATCTACATTCTCAGCGCTATTGGCGCCGCCACCGTCGCCTTCGATAATCCCGCTCGCGGTGCTCTTATTCCGTCGTTGGTCCCGCCGGAGCGGCTCACCAACGCCTTCAGCCTCAATAGCACCGCCTTCGAGGTGGCGTTTGTCGCCGGCCCGGGCGTGGCCGGTGTGATCATCGCGGCCGGAGGCGTGGCGGACGTCTACTTCATCGATGCCGCTTCATACCTGGCCGTGCTGATCGTCCTCTTCGTCATCCATATTCCCCGGGTCGAGGCAGCCATCCAGACCGTGAGTTTGCGAGCGGCGGCTGAAGGCCTGCGCTTCGTTTTCCGTACGCCGATCCTGTCGAGCACGATGGGACTGGACTTCGTGGCCACCTTTTTCGGCTCCGCCACGACGCTTCTGCCCATCTTTGCCGGCAGCGTCCTGCACGTCGGCGCCACGGGCTACGGCATCCTGTACGCCGCTCCATCGGTCGGCGCGATCGGCGCCGGCGTCTACATGGCCTGGCGCGGAAGACGGATTCATCGGCAGGGTGTGGTGATCGTGGTGTCGGTTCTGATATACGCCGGCTTCACCGTCCTGTTCGGGCTCTCGCACCTGTTCCTGCTGTCGCTGGTTGCTCTGGCCGGCGTGGGGGCGTCCGATTCGATCAGCATGATCCTCCGTCAAACCATCCGCCAACTCTCAACGCCGGACGCGATGCGAGGACGGATGACGTCCGTGAGCATGATCTTCTACATGGGAGGTCCGCAGCTGGGTGAGCTCGAGGCCGGCCTCGTGGCGCGAGAGATCGGCGCTCCCTGGTCGGTAGCCGCCGGAGGTCTCGCGGCCCTCCTTGCTGCAACCTTAATCGCGCTCAAGGCTCCTCGCCTTTTGAGGCACCGGAGGGATGATCTCGAAAGCGGCTGAGGCGGAGACGGCTCTGTCATTGGCCCGAGCTGCCGTCAGGCCTCGGCGACTTCGCCGCCGTCTAACGCGTCTTCCACTTCCCCGAGCTGCTCCTCGGTCGTCTCCATCTCGGTATCCAGCTTCTCCTGGTAGGCTTCCATCTTCTCCATGTCGACATCGAGATGGGTGGCGATCGACAGGGTGGTGCGGCTGTTCCGGATGATCTCGCTCATCAGGGCTTCCACCAGCTTTTCGGCCCGTATATTCGTTGCGAAGTCGTGTTCTGCCATAGCACGGTCCCGCTGGGCCTGCCGGTTCTGCGACAGCAGCAGAACCGGCCCGGTGTAGGCTGCCTGCACGCTGAAGAGAAGGTTGAGGAGGATGAACGGGTACGGGTCCCAGTGCGCGATGAATGCCAGGAGATTGAGGACCACCCAGGCGATGACCGCGCTCGTTTGTAG
>JBOGSL010000161.1:0-3115 GCA_050695395.1 Chloroflexota bacterium
CGACCACGGCAAGACCACCCTCGTGGACGCCATGCTCAAGCAGAGCAACGTGTTCCGCCAGAACGAGCAGGTGGGCTCGCTCATCATGGACTCGAACGACCTCGAACGCGAGAAGGGCATCACCATCCTCTCCAAGAACACCGCCGTCCATTACGGGTCTGTGAAGATCAACATCATCGATACTCCAGGTCACGCGGACTTAGGCGGCGAGGTCGAGCGGGTGCTCAACATGGCCGACGGCTGCCTCCTGCTTATTGACGCTGCCGAGGGCCCCATGCCCCAGACTCGCTTTGTGCTGCGCAAGGCTCTGGAAATCGGCTTGAAACCCGTTGTGGTGATCAACAAGGTAGACCGCCCAAACGCGCGGCCCGACGAGGTACTGGAGAAAACCCACGACCTCTTCCTCGATCTGGTCACCGATCCCGAGCAGCTCGAGTTCCCCGTGCTGTATACGGTCGCCAAGCAGGGTATCGCCATGCACGATCTCGCGCATCCCCAGGCCGACCTGCACCTCCTGTTTGAAAGCATCATCTCCGCCGTGCCGGGTCCGGAAGTGGCGGAGGGCGACCTCCAGATGCTGATCACCACGCTCGGCTATGACTCGTATCAGGGCCGTATCGCGATTGGCCGAATCTTCCGAGGCGAGGTCAGACCCTCGGACCTTGTGTCCGTGATCGGCGCAAAGGGTTCGACCCGGCAGTGCAAGGTGATGGAGGTGTACAGCTTCGATGGACTCAAGCGGCTGCCGGTGGAGGTGGCCCGGGCAGGCGATATCGTTGCCCTTACCGGCATCGAAGATGCCGCCATTGGCGAAACCGTCGGCGCCGCGGGCGCAGGCGAAGCACTGCCCGGCATCGAAGTCGAGGAGCCGACCGTTCGGATGACGATCGGGGTTAACACCTCGCCGTTTGCAGGCAGGGAGGGAGACCTCGGCACCTCGCGTCAGTTGCGCGAGCGTCTCTACCGTGAACTGCTCACCAACGTTGCCCTCAGAGTTGAGGACACCGGTCGAGCGGACAGCTTCCTGGTTTCCGGCCGGGGTGAACTTCATCTGGCGATCCTGGTGGAAACTATGCGCCGCGAGGGATTCGAGTTCGAGGTCTCTCGGCCGGAAGTAATCACTCGCGAGGTCGACGGCAAGATCCACGAGCCGTTCGAGCATCTGGTGATCGACACGCAGGACACCTACGTCGGATTCATCACGCAGGCCATGGCCAGTCGACGCGGCACCATGACCAATATGCAGACCGAGGAGAACGGCGAAGTCCGGCTGGAGTACACCATTCCTACCCGCGGCTTGATCGGCTTTCGCGGCGAGTTTCTCACCGCGACACGGGGGAACGGCTTGATGAACAGCCTGCTCCTGGGCTATCGCCCCTGGGCGGGCGACATCAACAGCTACCGGATGGGGGCGCTCGTCGCCCTGGAGGTGGGTCAGGCTGTCTCCTATGGTCTGGCCAACGCGCAGGAACGCGGCACGACGTTTGTCGAAGCCGGCACGCCCGTGTACGGCGGCATGATCGTTGGCCTGAACGCTCGTGGCGACGACATCGTGATGAACGTTTGCAAGGACAAGAAGAAGACGAATGTGCGATCGTCCACCTCCGACATTCTGATTCGTCTCACCCCGGCAACCATTCTTAGCCTTGAGCAGTCGCTGGACTTCATCCAGGACGACGAGCTGGTTGAGGTCACACCACAGTCGATTCGACTTCGCAAGCGAGTGCTCGATCATCGAAGCCGGCGGTTCTAGTAGATCGCGAGCGGGCGACCCGGACCTGCCACAACGACCATGACGTCTCTCGCCCTGAGCGCCGCCGAAGCGCGTCGGTTTCTGGTCAACTACCACTTTCATCCGCAAACAGTCGCCGCCGTTTTCGATCACCTTGGTTCGGTCCAATACGATCCGCTCAACCCGGTCGGCCAGAACCACGATCTCGTGCTGCAGAGCAGGGTGCCGGACTACCAGGTGGGCGATTGGACCAGGTACGCGTACGAACAGCGCCGTGCCTACGATGCCTGGGACAAGCAAGCCTGCCTCGTTCCCATGGCCGACTGGCCGCTTCGCGCACTCGGCCGCCGTCACTATCGGACCTGGCACGATCGCGATGTCTTGCGCGAGCATCCCGCCGCCGTCGCGGACACCCTCGCCGAGCTGGATCGCCGCGGACCGCTCTCCTCGCTTGACTTCAGCGACAAAGCGTCCATGTCCGATGGCCACAGCTGGCTAGGGCCGACGAGGATCAAGCGGATCCTTAGAGCTCTGTCCGCCGAGGGGATCCTGGTGACGCACCATCGACAGGGAGCGCGTCACTACTACGACCGACCCGAGCGTGTGATACCGCCCCAGTATTTTCAGTCGGGGCCACTGACCGACCTCGAGGCGTATCACCGCTGGATCGTGTCGCGACGTTCCCAATCGGCTGGAATACTGCGACCGGGCGCCGATCAATCGGTGTGGTCCTCGTGCGGGGACAAGCTCAGCAGGCAAAAGGCAATAGCCGAGTTGGTTGAGGGCGGAGAATTGATCGAGGCGCGGATTGGCGAGAAGCGGAACGTCTGTTACCTGCCGGCCGCGGCACAGTCGTTTCTGCAATTGGAGGAGGCGGCGCCGAAGGTGCGGTTCCTGGCGCCTCTGGATAATCTTCTCTGGGATCGCCGCCTGGTAGCGGACGTTTTTGGTTTCGATTACGTCTGGGAGGTCTACAAGCCCGAATCTGCCCGCCGATGGGGCTACTACGTTATCCCAGTCATGTACAGTGATCGATTCGTTGCCAGATTCGAATCGCGCCTCCAGGACGGTGACTGGGTGATTTCCGGCTGGTGGTGGGAGAAAGACGTTCAGCGCGGCCCGGGCCTCTTGGATGCGCTCGCTGCCGCGGGCCGCGAGTTCCGTCAGTATCTTGGAGCGAAGCGTATCGCGGTGCCGCCGCATCTTCCTCGAGATGCAGCTGGAGCGCTCAGGGCGTCGAGATCGTGAGCGTGACGCCGTAACCCCGTCGCGTACTTGGTCTGTTGCCCCGTTCGCTCCATTCCGTGTTTTGGCGTAGAATGCGGCGTAATCCGGTGGTTTCCGAATAGGAAAATTGATGGACATCGAGGAACAGGCAGACTC
>JBOGSL010000162.1:0-8791 GCA_050695395.1 Chloroflexota bacterium
GCCTATGTCACCGGCAGCACCTACTTCATTGACGGAGGTTTATTGCGCTACGCCAAGAGCCTCTAAACTGCTGGCATGCTTTCTGCACGCTTTCGGCGACCTGATCTGCAAACGGATGTAAAGAGAGGTAGATGAACATGGCTCAAGATTCAGCGAGCGCCACCCAGCAGCGCATAGCGTGTTTCGAGGCGCCGGGTATCCAAGCCGAGAACGTTACCCCCGACGAGGCCGAGTACCTGAAGAAGTACTCGAACGAGCTGTCTCGCACCACCAAACACGCCAGATGGATCCACGACACAAGCGAACACGAGGATCATCCGGGGCAAACGCTGGCCACGCAAAGCCACGACGTCATTGAGCAATGGGCAAAGGAACGCGGCGGGACCCCGGCCACGGTCCCTGGTACGGAGCACGGAGATCACCTGGGCGTGCTGCGCATTCAGTTCCCGGGCTACGGAGGGGCGAGCCTGGAGCCGGTTAGCTGGGACGAGTGGTTCAAAACCTTCGATTCCCGCAAACTAGTCTTCCTCTATCAAGAGAAGATGAGCAACGGGAATCAGAGCAACTTCTTCCACTTCGATAGCCCGTTCCGAGAGCACGACTGACTCGACCAACTCGCAGTGGCTCCTAAGGGCGACCCCGCGACCCGCTGATCTGAATATTGTTCTGCACGTCGCGAATGCCGGGAGCGAACCAGGCCGCGTCTCCGGCTTCCTGCTTGGCCGCGCGATTCCGCACGCGTCCCGTAATGGTGGCCGTGCCGTTCGTCACCGTTACCGTAATGCCGGCGTTGGAGTGGATAGCGGGGTTGCGTTCGATCGCCCGCATAATGAGACGAGCCAGATCCGCATCGCTTCGGGCCGGGGGGTGCTGTTGTTCGGAGCCGCCGGCGAAGGGGCCGAAGCCGGTGCCAAGGTCGGGCGTGCCCCAGGGTGTGCCGAGCTGCCAGTACGGGCCAAACCCCGCGAAAGGTTCTACGCCGTTGCCCCACCCGCCTTCGCGATCTGCCATGCGTAGTTGAACCGCAAGGGGCATGCCAGTCCAGCCTTCAGGGCTCGGGTAAGCCTTTGCGCTGCCTGGCTATACTTGGGTTGCTGAGACACTTTTGCCGCCTCGCGGCGCGCCGAGAGGGAACAGGGCTCGTTGTGGCTAGACCAGTCGGCCGGCAGCAGCCGGGATCATTCATGGCGCTTGGCACCCGACAGATTGTGGTGTCCGGCTTGCTGGGCGCCGTCGCGATCTTTCTGGGAGTGACCCGCCTCGGCTTCATTCCGGTCCCGAACATCTCCGGAAACGCTACGATCATGCACGTCCCGGCCATTCTGGGGGGCGCGCTGGAAGGCCCGGTGGTCGGTGTGGTCGTGGGCGGCATCTTTGGCGTCTTCTCGTGGGTCGATGCCAGTTCCCCGATCTTCAAGGACCCCACGGTCGCCATCGTTCCTCGACTCCTCATCGGCCTCGTCGCCTCGGGCGTCTTTTTCGCTCTGTCTCGATGGAACATAACCGTCGCGTCCGCCGCGGCCGGAGTACTCGGCTCTGCTACGAACACGGTCGGTGTCCTTGGCGCGGCAGTTTTGCGAGGATTGCTGCCGGTGCAGGCGATTCCGCCCATCATTCCTCAGGCTATTGCCGAGGCGGTGGTTGCCGCCATCATCACGGTCGTTGTGGTGCGGGGCGTCCTCCTCTACAGAAGCGGCCGGGTAACAGCGCCGGAGCTGCAGGGCGAGGAGCGGCGTTACTAGCGGGATTGCCGTGATCGAGGCCCAGAACATATCGTTCAACTACAGGCCGGGCGAGGCCGATGCTGTCCCGGCCCTGCGCGATGTCTCTCTCAGCATCGCAGAGGGCGAACGGGTGGCGCTTGTGGGCCACAACGGGTCGGGAAAGAGCACGTTCGTCCAATTGCTGATTGCCGCTTTGTATCCGACCGGCGGCCGGCTCCGCATCGACGGATACGTCAGCGAGCCCGAGTACCGATGGGACATCCGCGAGCGGGTGGCCGTGGTGTTTCAGGATCCGGATAACCAATTGGTAGCCAATCGCGTAGTCGACGACGTTGCCTTCGGCCCAGAAAACCTCGGGCTGCCGAGGGCGGAGATCGCACTGCGGGTGGTGGACGCTCTCGAGATGGCCGGTATCCGCGATCTGGCCGACGAGCTCATCTCGGAGCTCTCGATCGGCCAGCGTCAGAAAGTGGCCCTGGCGGGCGCTCTCGCTATGCGCCCTCGGTACCTGGTTCTGGACGAACCCAGCGCGTTCCTCTCGCCCTCGGAGGCTAGTCGACTGATCGATGAGCTGCTGACCCTCCGGGAGAGATCGGGCACCGCCATTCTCTACAGCACCCACAACATGAGCGAAGCAGCAAGATTCGATCGGCTGGTGGTGTTGGACCGGGGCCGGGTGGCAGCCGACGCCTCCACCGGCGAGGTCTTTGGCCGGCCCGAACGAGTAGAGGCGCTCGGTCTGGACATTCCAATAGCCCCGCGAATAGCCGAGCGTCTGAAGAGTGCCGGTGTTCCATTACCGGGCGACCCGGTCACTCCACATTCACTGAGAGTCTCGCTCGAAGCGATCGTAGGGAAGGTGACGGTGTGAGCGAGTCCCTGGTAGAGCTCCGGAATTTCTCGCACACGTATCTCATGGGCACGCCACAGTCATCGCTCGGCATCCGCGACGTGTCATTGAAAATCGATCCGGGCGAGCGTATCGCTATTGTTGGCGCGGCACGATCCGGAAAGACGACCCTCGCTCTCGCGCTGGGTGCCCTTGTGAAGCTGCGCCGCGGCCAGGTTTTCTTTCGCGGCCAGGATGTATCCGCGCCTGGCTTCGATCACACGCAGCTTCGGCGGTCGGTGGGAATCGCCTTTCAAGACCCCGAAGCGCAGCTGATCGAGGACATCGTGGGTAAGGATGTAGCATTTGGACCAACCGCCATTGGGCTGCCGGCAGCCGAGAGCCGGCTGCGGGTCGAGGAGAGCCTGAACGCCGTTGGCTTGCACTACGAAGATTTTCGCCTGCGCTACGTACATGCGCTGTCGGGGGGTGAGCGTCGCAGAGCGGCCCTCGCCGGCGTGCTGGCCATGCGGCCGGAGCTTCTCGTGCTGGACGAACCCATGGCCGGAGTGGACGCCCGTGGCCGGGATCTGCTGTTGGGGTTACTCGATCGACTGAGCGAGGACCGCGGCTCCAGCTTGGTTCTGCTCGATACCGGCGTCACCGACGCGGTCTTGCGTTGCGATCGCCTGGTAGCTCTCGAGGCAGGTAGCGTCGCTCTCGACATCCCTATGGACCGTGTCCTCCAGCACGCCAATCTGCTCGTCGAGATCGGCGTGGCTCTACCCGAGGTGACGGAGCTTGCCCTGCACCTCAGGGGCCTCTTCCCCGATTTGCCGCTCACTCTCGATGAAGTTGAGCTCGCCTCGCAACTTTGCGACAGGCTGGCTTCCTGATGCTCGAGCTGCAGCGGAACGTCCTCTTCGGCCAGTACGTCAACAGCGGTTCGGCCTTGCACCGCCTTGACCCGCGCGTCAAGCTCGCTGGGATGGTGATCCTGGTAGTTGCGGCATTCTTACTTGGCTCGTTTCTCAGCTTTGCGATTTTGCTGCCGCTGGTCGTGCTGCTCCAGGTGATCTCCCGAGTTCCGCTGGGCTATGTGCTGCGCGGCTCGCGCTATTTCCTGGGATTTCTAGCGTTCATATTGGTGTTCGAGGTGCTGTTCTTCCCGCCCTCTACTCAATCGACGGTCTTATGGCACTGGACCGTGTTATCGGTCACGTTTTCGGGACTCGAGGCAGCGGGCATCCTTGCCTGCCGCGTCCTCTTGCTTTACTGGGTTACCGCCATGATCATGCTGGTCACGCCAGTGGTCGATCTATCAGACGCGGTAGAGTCCATCTTGCACCCGCTGCAGCGACTCCGGGTCCCGGTGAACGAGCTTGGGCTGGTTGGCGTGATTTCGGTAAAGTTTGTGCCGATCTTTACGGCGGAGACGGAACGGTTGGCGACGGCCCGGGCTGCCCGGGGAGAGGCGTTCGATCGAGGGGGGCCGTTGGTTCGCGCGGGCAGGCTCGGCCGTCTGCTTGTGCCCGTCTTCATCAGCTGCTTTCGACGAGCCGACGCCCTGACGCTTGCGATGGATAGCCGCTGTTATCGGGGCGGGGCCGGTCGCACCAAGCTCCGAACGTTCCAAGCCGGCACGTCGGAATGGGCCTGGTTGCTCGTCCTGGTGGCCTGGGTTGTCCTCGCCTGGCGGCTCCCGGGCCTCGCGTGATGGCCGACGGGATTACGTCCGTTCGGGGGATTCTGGTGGGCCAGGCCGATGACGATCGTGCACTCACGGGCTGTTCCGTCGTGGTGGCGCCGGACGGCGCGGTGGTTGGTTGCGACGTGCGCGGCTACGCACCGGGAACCCGAGAGACCGACCTCTGCCGGCCGGGAACCCTGGTGACCCAAGCCCAGGCGGTCCTGCTCGCAGGAGGAAGCGCCTTCGGGTTGGATGCCGCAACAGGCGTGGTGCGCTACCTGTATGAGCGCGGACTGGGATTTCCTACGGGGGTGGTCCCGGTGCCGATCGTGCCGGCCGCGGTGCTTTTCGACCTCGGGCTGGCGGAGGTCGCCTGGCCCGATGCCGCCATGGGCTATCAAGCCGCTTCTAGTGCGACCGCTAAGCGGCCGGCAGAGGGCAACGCGGGAGCCGGGATGGGTGCGACGGTCGGTAAATTGCTGGGGCCGGAGAGAGCTACCAAGTCCGGCATCGGGACGGCATCGATCGAGGTTGCCGGCGTGACCGTGGGAGCCCTAATGGCCGTCAACGCCTTCGGTGAGGTGGTTGACCCGGATACAGGCCGTATCCTGGCGGGCGCCCGAGGCCCCGACGGCGAATACGTGGACACCGTGGGCGCGGTGCTGTCGGGCGCCGGAGGGCAATCCGGGAACACCACCATTGGAGTCGTGGCCACCGATGCGAGGCTTACCTCGGAGCAGGTTGATTACCTGGCTCGGGTGAGCCACGATGGTCTGGCCCGAACCATACGGCCGGTGCACAGCATGATCGATGGCGACGCCATATTTGCCCTGGCCACGGGCAAATCGGATCGCGCGGTGGAGATGCTTGCCCTGGGCGTCGCGGCTACCCTCGTAGTCCAGAGGGCTATTGTTAGCGCCGTGCTCGCTGCGAAACCGGCGGGAGGGCTGCCCGCCTCACTCACGACGCGCGCTTGATCGCCTCCCACGCGATGGGATCGGTCCGAATCCTTTGGGGGAGGCGGCGCGGTACGCGGCATCCGAGGAAGTGTCCAGTGTGGAAGATCAATCTCTCGCGGGCGGACAGCGTGAATCCATAGAGCCGCCGGATTGACTCAGGCAGCAGGCCTACGGCGACGATCCCCGAGAGGGATTGGTATGGACGGAAGAGCGGCCCCAGCGAGATGTTCCGGTTGATGAGATCGCGGCCGAGGGCGCGACCGGTGTCACCCACGGCGACCGTTCCATCGTCGACTTGCTTCAGCAGATACTCACGCAAGGAGGTACGATTACCCGGGACGTCCTCGGCGCGAACTCCAAGCATCGCTCCAAGCCTCACTACATCTGATATGTAGGCGTTCTCTCGAGACCGCGGCATGCGCGGAAAGGCGACATCGTGCATCACGAAGGTTGTGTCGATGAGCGTGGCCAGCACCCAGAGGAGCGCGTCGGGATCATCGGCCCGATACTCGTCGCCTACCCGCCACCGACCCACCGATTCCTTGAGATGTCCGTTGATATGGGCGTGCATGGTATTGAGTTGGTGAGCTACTCGATCGGCCTGGCTGGTGCTCCCAAAGGTGAGGAACTCCGCCGCCTCGACCGTTCCCAGGAGTCGTTGGACCGGATGTGTCCCCACCGAACTGTGATCCGATACTGCCTGGGCCACCCATGGGTGGGCGATCTGCATCAGGACGGCCCGTCCCAGCCCCAGCCCCAACACCGCCTCCCGGTTCACGCTCCAGAGCACGCTGTCCGGCCCGAAGTAGCCTTCATCCTCACCGGCGGCGAGTTGGCGCCGCATCCAGCGCACCCATCGGAACGGACTCGATTGTAGATCCGGTCGCCCCATCAGGCAGTTTCGTCCGAGCCGAACTCTTTGATGGCTCTGTCTGTGAGAGTGAGACTGCGTGCCCCGCTCCGTACCTCGGAGACCGGAACGCGATGTAGGCCCTGGTAGAAAGCTTCGGCGAAGTCGCCGCGAACGTCGTAGGAGGAGATCGTCCACTCCGGCACCTCGACCTCAACGTCGGCCAGTCTTCCGACAACCTGGCCGCTTTCGTTCAGTGCCTCTATCTCCAGCAGCGAATTGAGCGTGGGTTTGCCGATTAAAGCCGGCGAGTCCTGCAGCGGGATGATGTTCGTGAGAGGCTCGAGCACCACCGCTCGCGCGTCGACGCTCTTTATGCCCTCGACGGGGGCTACGAACGGACGGGGCGCCCCGGTCCAAATCAATTGAAGGGCCAGTACCCGGCGCTCTTCCGAGTCCAGAATGAGATCGTCCACCGAACCCTGTCCCATCCCGGCATCGGCCGGCTCGACCAGCAATCCCTTGATCTCCGTTCCCTTCACACGTCCCCTGTACCAGCATACTTGCTACTGGCGCGAGCAAGACCGACGCCAGCGCGCTGGCACATTACTTGCCGACCTTTGCCACCGGGCAACCGTCCCATAATCACCTTTCACAAGGAGGCCAAACATGGCAATGGATCGCTACCGCTCGGGCGGGTATATGCCGCTGCGCCAAGCACTGGATCAGCTGTTCGCGGACAGTTTTATTACGCCTAGCGCTCTTGGCGGAGGCAGTGGAGGTTTTCCTCCCGCGGATCTCCACACCACGGACAATGACGTCATTCTGAAGATGGCGGTTCCCGGCGCCAACCCCAGCGATATCAACGTATCGGTCACGGGGGACACGGTATCCGTGAGCGGAGAAGTAAAGCACGAGCACGGCAGCGGACAAGGGGAAGGCCAGCAAAAGCAGAGTCAGCAGTCCCAGACACAGAAGACGCAGACCCAGCAATCACAGGGACAGAGCGGCCAGAGCGAGCCCTACTTCCAGGAGATCTGGCAGGGCAGATTCCAGCGCACCTTCACGCTTCCCACCGAGGTCGACTCGAACAAAGCTACAGCCGATTTCAGCAACGGCATATTGACGATCACGATGCCGAAGTCGGAAGCAACCAAGCCGCGCAAGATCACCGTGCAGGCCGGCCAGGGAGCCAACCAGACGAGCGGGCAGACGGGATCAACACAAAAGGAAACCGTCCCGGTCCAGAGCGGCTCGAGCAGCAGATAGTTTTTTGCCGCGCTAAGGTATGGGGGCCGCGGAGACGCGGCCCTTTCCGTGTGTTTCGGCCGAGGGCTGCCCGGAGGCTGCTGGTCTCACGGGAGCGGCTCGTCTTCCTCCTTGCCAGGCTCTTTCTCGATGCGCTCGCGCCGCTTGAGCGCTCCCTCGTACTCTTCAGCCAACCCGAGTTCGCCCGACTCTCGATACACATCCAGTTGCATCTTCGACCAGTCGCGCTCCTCCGATTTCAAGATCGGCAAGCCGCGACGCTTTCGGTACAGGTAGTAGAAGAGGAGTCCCAAGAGGACCCAGATCGGACCGGCGACGCGACCAATCTCGTTGGTCAGAACCACCATCACCAGTACCGCTATCAAGAACAGGGTGCCCAGCACGCCGACGATCGGCACGAGATAGGTGCCGCTGGGGCGATGGATGGGAATATTCCAGGGCACCATGAACGTGCGTGGCGTGTCGGGATCTTTGAAGCGCAGGCGAATGAGTGCGATGAACACCAGCAAGTAATTGATAGCCGCACTGAAGGCGTACATCTGGGCGAGCGACTCGAGGGCGTTCGACGTAAACCCGGCTGCGATCAGCTCCAGAGCGGCGATGGCGCAGAACACGATGAGCGCCACCACCGGCGTCCGGCTTGTCTTGCTGACGCGGCGGAAGAAGCCCGGCATCAGGTTGTTCTGGGCCATCGAGTACACGATCCGGGAGGAGCCGTAGACTCCCGAGTTGGACGAGATCAGAAGCAATATCGTCCCGAGCACGGCGATTACCGGAGCGAGATAGGGACCGATGGTCGGCAGGTTGGAAGCGATCCAGATCATCGGCGCATTTTCGTGCTGCGCGTGGGCGTCATGACAGGCGGCCAGGCTGAGATGGTGACAGAACTGGGGCGTGAGACTGGCCTGGCTGGGATCGAAGGTCTGCCAGTGCACCAGGCCCAGGGAGAGATTACTCAGTGAGATGGCGTACGCCAGGATGGTGAGGATCAGCCCGACCGAGGTGCGAGGTATAACTGCCGTGGGTCGCTCGGTTTCCTGAGCCGCCTGCGAGATAGACTCCAGACCCACAAACGAGACAATCGCGAGAGACGTGCCGAAGAGCAGGTGATTGGCGTGGAAGTTCGCGAAGAAATCGGTTACCTGGTGCACGTAAAAGCCCGAGTTGAAGGCGAACGCAAAGCCGATTGCGATCAGGGTACTTTCGGCGAGTATGTCGATGCCCCCTGCTATCTCATTCAGCTTTGAGGATTCGCGTACACCTCGCACGTTCAGCATCAGCAGCAGACCCACCACCACGATGCTTTCGACGATGACCCAGGGAACCAGGTGCACAACCGAAGGCAGAAGCCGGTCGAGATAACTGATCGAGGTGTAGGCGAAGAGAGCTATATCAACGGTGAAGGCCAGCAGGACGGACCAGCCGGCGGTGAAGCCGAAGATGTCGCCGAGCCCGCGCATCACCCACAGT
>JBOGSL010000163.1:0-6369 GCA_050695395.1 Chloroflexota bacterium
AGCTGGTCGACCAGCTCCACACCCGGGCTATCCAGGTTGTTGTATGGCTCGTCGAGGAGCACGATGCGGGGTTGCAGAAGCATCAGGCGGGCGAGGCCCAGCCGTCGCTTCATGCCGCTGGAGAACGTTCGAGCTCGCGCGTGCGCCGTCTCCGCCAGGCCTACTCGATCCAGGAGCACCATGATCTCGCGAGAGGAAGGCTTCCGGCCGGCCATCGTGGCTATGAAGCGGAGATTTTCTTTCGCCGTGAGATCGTCGTACAGATACGAGTCGGCAGCCAGCATGGCAACCTGTCCACGCAGTGTCAGTCTCTCTTTGCGAAGGTCGTGTCCCAGAATCGATCCCTCGCCGATGGTCGGCGAAGTGGCGCCGGCGATGATCCGCAGGAGGGTGGATTTGCCGGAGCCGTTCGGTCCGAGTAAGGCAAGGGTCTGGCCGGCCTCGAGCGCGAGGCTTACCGATCTCAGCGCGACCGTGCGCCCGTAGAGCTTCGAGATGCGATGGAGCTCGATTGCCGGATCCATGATCCGCCTCTCTGCTACGCCGCGGCCTCGTCCAGCCGTACCCCGGCGAAGAGATCATGTTCCCGCCCATCGATCCCAGCAGGAGTGATGAGGTTGAAATATTCGGTGCCGTCGTACTGGCTCAGCCACTCATCGGGGAAGTTGAGGTAGAAGAAGTCCGGCGAGATCTGGCTGCGATGCACCGCCAGCGCCCGCTTCTTGAGAGGGGCGAAGGGGGTGATGTCGATGAAGGTGGAAATCTCGTTGTCCGGCGTCCCCATGGCGTCGAAGTCGAAGTCCTCGGTCAGCCAGGGCAGGTCCTGCCCGATCTCTCGCATCGCCGTGACATACCGACGAAACGCGTCGCGCGAGCGAGTGCTGTAGTAGAGCTTCTGCGGACCGCCCGGCTGGCCGTGCAGTTGCTGGAAAGCGGCAGTTGCCACCTTGTGACTCATGATGTGATCGGGATGGCCGTAGCCGCCGCTTTCGTCGTAGGCCACCACCACCTGGGGCTGGACGTCGCGCATGATGTCTACCAGCCGGCCGGTCGCCTCATCCAGGGGAGCGTTGGCGAACGCAGCCGGGTTGGCGTTGGCCTCGGTTTCGGCCATGCCGGAATCGCGATAGCCCAGGAATCGAATGTCGTTGATTCCCAGAAGTTCGGTGGCCTCGCGAACCTCCGCTTCCCGAATCTCCCCCAGCCGCGATCGGAGCGCCTCGCCCTCGGGCAGGTGAATCTCGCCTTCTTCGCCTCGCGTGCCGTACACCACCACCACCCGGTAGCCCTGCGAAGCATATTTCGCGAGCATGCCGCCGGTGCTGAATACTTCGTCGTCCGGGTGGGCGTGCACCACCAGGAGGGTCGGTTGCGCCATGTTCAAAATCTCCTCGCTTAGTGTAGCGGCAACTTCCCGCCTAGCCATAGGCCGCGCGCTGGGCCGGGGCTCGGCTGTAGGGGCGGGACCACGCGAAGCTTCCGCCGGCCGAAGCGGAGCCTGGCCCCCCCACGACGCTACTCGGCGGGACGGCCATTTACTGCTTGGCCGGCGCCCTCGCCCTACGACGGCCGGGCGGCCGCACACTGCTTAGCGGCCCGATCTCACCTTCCGATGTACGACGGAGCTTCGCCTGCGCGGCCGGACCCTACAGGGCTTCGACTATGCCGATTTGGCCGGCTCGCCGATGTAGCCTTGCAGGCGGCTCATCAACTTCTCTTTCGGCATGTAGCCGATCAGTCGCTCGGCTTCCTTGCCGTCCTTGAAGACGATCAGCGTCGGAATACTCTGCACCCCAAACTCGCCTGCCGTCTTCGGATTGTGATCCACGTCCAGCTTGGCAATCTTGAGCTCCGGGTGCTCGTCCGAGATCTTCTCCAGAACGGGCGCCATCATGCGGCAGGGGCCGCACCATTCGGCCCAGAAATCAACCAGTACAGGCTTGTCGGCCTTCGTCACTTCGTTCTCGAAGGACGAGTCAGAGATAGCAACGGGATGTGCCACGAGGGTGTGCTCCTTTCATCTCTATCAGTTGTAAGTGTATAGTAACTATAGTTTAGATAGCAAGGACAGGATTTGTTGTTGTGAGCCAGGTAAAGACGAAGCCGGTAACCGTGTGTCCGGTGGCGAATGCGGCCCGATTGCTGGGCGATCGCTGGACGCTGGTGATCCTGCGCGATCTGGCTGAAGGATCGATGAGGTTCTCGCAGCTGGAAGAGGCATCGGAGGGCATTAGCCCGAGAACGCTGGCCGAGCGCCTGCGCGAGATGGAGCAGCAGGGCCTGGTTACCAGAGAGTCGTTCAGAGAGATACCGCCCCGGGTCGAGTACACCCTCACCTCCAAAGGACTGGCGACACTACCCGTCATCGATGCCCTCCGCCACTTCGGAGAGCGCTGGCTGCCGCCCGAGCAACAGACCTGCTGCTAGACTCGGTCCGGCAAGAACCGCGCCGATAGGGGCCCTTCGGTGGGCGTAGCTCGGGGCTCTGTCCCCGAGCTACGAAGCGCCGCACGGCAACGTGCTCCGACGCCCTCTGCGACGCCGGCCCAGGGTGGTTGGTCGCTTCCCGCCATCCTGTACAATGCCAGGCTGTGATCCGCCCGGCCGTGCTGCTTGTTGTCCTGTGTCTCGCCCTGTCCGCCTGCGCCGGGCGGAGCGCGGATGCCACTGTTCGCCATCCGGGTATCCTCACCTGGGGCGTGGTCGGCTCCGATGTGTCCACCCTCGACCCTGCCCTTGCCTCCGACCCCACCTCGATTAGCGTGTCGTCGCTCATCTACGGCGGACTGGTGCGCTTCGATCGCCGGCTGAACGTTCGTCCCGATGGCGCCAGTCACTGGTCGATTGGCAGCCACGGTACTCGATACACCTTCTACCTGCGCCATGACCTGAGATTTCCGGATGGTCGCTCCGTAACCGCGGCGAATTTCGTTCAGGCCCTGCAACGATCGATGGGCCCGGAGTCCGCGGCCGGTACCGCTCCCTTCTACCTGGGCCAGATTCGACGTACGAAGACGGGCCCGTCTGTCCAGGCGATTGGCCGCTGGACGCTCACGATCAAACTAAGCCGGCCGTCCGCCGGCTTCCTATCGGAGTTGGCCTTTCCGTCATCGTTCGTGCCGGATCCTCGCCGGCTGTCTCGATACGGCCAGGACTGGACCAGCCACGCCGCTGGGTTTGGGCCGTACGAGGTTGCCTCCTGGGAGCACGGACGCGATCTGGTCCTGCGTCGCAACCCTCATTACTTCGGCGGAGTGCCCAGATTCCGTCGGATCGTGCTGCGCTTCTATCCCGATGCGCGAAGCGCTCTCGCCGCGTATCGCCAGGGAAGTATCCAACTGCTTTCGGGGCTCGCCCCGGGAGCCATCCTTCCACGCGGCTTGCCCGGAGCCACGCGGGTGCGAGCCGAGGCGATGGACTACGTCGCGTTCAATACCCTGCGGGCGCCGCTCAGCGCACTCTCGGCGCGGCGCGCTCTCTCCGGAATCGATGTCTCTTCGGTCAGTTCGATCATGGGGCGATCCGCCTTTCCTCGCTCGACCCGCGGCTCCGCCTTCGCGGCGCGCAATCTCAGCTCGAACGTCGGTCTCCACCTGACCTTCGTGATCCCGCGCGATCCTCAGATTTACGCGCTGGCCAATGCGCTTGCCCGCGCCTGGACGGCGAGTCTCCACGCTCATATAGCCGTGAGAAAGCTCAATCTCTCAAATTACGATACGGTCCTCGGCGCGCATGCTTTCGACCTGGCGCTGATCCGCTGGGCCGCTGACTATCCGGACCCGGCAGACTTCCTCTCGACCCAGCTGGGATCGTCGCCAGATAACGTCACCGGGTGGAATCCTCCGGCGTTCGATCGATTGATGCACGAAGCGACGGTTGCTTCGGGCGCGCAGAGTCGCCGGTCGGCGCTTGCCGCCGCCTCACGCCTCGTTGCCTCGCAGGTTCCCATCCTACCGCTTGACGATCCTTCCATCAGCGCCGCCCTCGAGCCCACGCTCCACGGTGTTCACCTCACTGGATTGGGAACGATTCAGGGCACCTGGGCGCACGCCGGCTTCGGCGGCTAGGCAGCGATGTGGGCCGCCGGGCACAGAGTTTCCTGTTCGCGCTGAACGGTATCCGATTCGCGCTTCGTCAGCCGAACTTCCGCATCCAGCTCGGGGCCTTCGTGCTGGCGTTGGCGCTCGCGGCGATTCTCCGCGTCACTCCGAGCGATTGGCTGGCCGTGATCCTGGTCTCGCTCGCCGTGCTGGCCGCCGAGACGATGAACACGGCTCTCGAGACCGCCGTCGATCTTGCCTCGCCGGCGTTTGAGCCGCGAGCACGGCAGGCGAAAGACCTGGCGGCGGGGGCCGTTCTTCTCACCGCCGTCGCCTCGGTCGTGGTCGGCGCCTACGTATTCGTGCCGCGTATCGCGGCGCTGGTCTAGGCCGGCTACTTCACCGCGAACCAGGTGTAGCCCTTCACCGTCTTCCCGCGGACCCTCGCGCGGGCGTACACTCTCACCTTGCCCGTTCCGATCTGTCCGACGCGGTAACTCGGGTGCGACCACCCCTTACCCCCGGTTTTCGTCCGGAGAGTGTGAGTCTTACCGTCGGGGAGGTGCAGCTTCAGTCTCACGAGCGTTCGTTTGTGCGTATGGAGCCAGAACTTCACCCGGCTGCCGGAAGCAACGGTACGAGGCACGGCGGCGATGTCGAGCGCCGCGTACCCGATGTGGTAGTAGATCGTCTGGGTCGTCACAAGGCCGTTCCGCGTTGCCCGCACCACGACCCGCGCCCGCGAATGATGCTCGATGATCCGGCCCGCCTGTTGGACGAAGCTGAAGGAGGCAGCGCCGGCGGGGCCGGTCGTGCCGCCGAAGGTTCGATGCGAACCCGATGGGAAGTACACTTCAACTCGCACCGTCGTGCCGGGGGCCGTGTTGACGTTGATCAGCTGGCGGACTCCCGGCTTCGCCCGTGCCGGAGTGATGATCTGCAGCTGCGGAGGAGTCGGCGTCGGAACCGCAGTGGGCATGGCGGTTGGCGGAGGGTTGGTGGCCGTCGGGCCGGTGGTGGGAGTAGCGGTGGGAGCGCTGATGGGAGATCCGGCGGCTTGCGCCAGCGTGATATTTCCGTCGCCCTCGAAACCGAGATTGGCCGTTGAACCGTTGAGCACGCTCGTGGCATAACCGCCCGATTTCAGCGATTGCATGGCCGCCGATACCGAAGCCCCCTCACTCATTTGCTGCATGAACGCGGACCCGGCCAGGTAATCAGCCTGCGCCGTGGAGTCGCCATCCCAGGTGATCAAGGCGCCCTCGCCTTTGTTCTGTAGAGCTTGCCAGAACAGGGTTTGATTCAGCAGAGCGCAGCCGTCAACAAACATGATCGAGTGCGCCGGGAAGGTGCCGATGTGGTCGGTTACGAATTTCGATGTTATGGCGTAGAAGAGATCCGTCGAGTCGCCGCCGACCTGGGCGTCCCAAACGCTCCCGTCGTTGATATAGCTCGCCAGAGCGGCGTCATTGCTGGGATTGACCAGCTCCCCGCTGGCCACGATGGCGTCGCCCTTCGTTCCCAGCACTCCGGAGTGCGTCTCCATGTAGACCACGTTGTACTGCGCCAGATTGAGGTACGACTGAACCGTTACCTGCTTGTCGATGAGCTGATCGACCTTCAAACCTGCCGCTTGTAGGGCATTGACTTCCGGTAGCCCCGCTTCCTGTCCCAGGCCCAATTCGGATGCAAAGGGCTCGTCCACCAGCGCTCGCCCGACTGCGCGCGCGTTCCCGAGCGATTGCGCGATCGCCCGCCTCGTTAATGCGCCGTGCCGGCTGATGCGAAGCGGTGTGAGGGGACGGGGCAAGATCGCGGCGTGCCGTCCATCGACAAACGTCATGGCGATGGTTCTGCCGTCCGCCCCGACCCAGGCCGAGAGTACGACCGGCTGCTCGCGCAGCCAGTGCACCACCGCCGACCGCGAGTGGTGAGTCAGGCGAGCGGTGGCGGCTTTCAAGGTGGGCGTGTCGCCGCTCGAGGCGCCCGGGGTGTTGGCCCGAGCGGCCATCGGCATGCCGGCGAGAACAATGGCGGCAAAGAGGATGGATCGCAGCATGGTTGACGTATCTCCCTGATAAGCAAGCAAGTCCTTGGGGAGTCTAACCTACCCTTGCGCTGTCTCGCGCTCTTCACCTGGTATCCTTGTCAGGCCGGCAATTTCAGTGGCAACTCCTAGTCGCACCCGTACTCTCGCCGCTCCGGCACGATCTCGCCGCTCCGGCTGGGCCCGACTGCGCCGCCGGCTCAGCATCGTGCTGGTGCTGGCTGCTATCGTGCTCGCGGCCCGCGTTGGCATGCTGCAGATCGTCGCGCCTCACATGCGCCT
>JBOGSL010000164.1:0-9065 GCA_050695395.1 Chloroflexota bacterium
ACCGCGCGGATTTGGGGAATGGGCCATGCGATGCCGTAGGTTCCCGATGTATCGGGACGCGTCCGGAAGGCCTCGCCGAAAACGGGCAAAGCCGCGTTGCGGAACGCCCGGCGCCAAACGGGCAGATTCGGCGAACCGGTCGTGCGCCGGCGCGGCGTCGAGGCAAACCTACGAAAACCACGCTCTGTTCGATCTTCCCGAGTGCGGTCTTGGGCTTGAGCTCGGCGCACGGCGCGATCGTGAGGTCGGCATGGTCGGTCGAAAGGCGGCGCCAAATCGCAGTTGGGGACGGCCACGGGCTGTGGCAGAATGCTCGGGTGAGGGCTCGTCCATCGAAGCCGAAGACACTTTTGATAGCGATCATCGTTCTCTGGCTGCTCGGGGTCGTATTCCTTTCGAGTGCCTGGATCGCCGGGTTAGTCTTGCTGATTCCCGGCCTGTTCCTGCTCGGTCTCTGTTGCCGACAGGCGTGGAAAGGGAACTGGGGCGCCGCGGCGGCCTGGGCGGGTTGCAGCTATGCGCCGCTGGCGATCATTGCCATCTTCGCGCTGGGAAATATTCACGTCCATGAATTCACCGGCGGCGGCGCGACATGCGATGCAATGGCCCAGGACTGCAATCCGCAGGTAGCGCAGGGGATCGCCCATAGTCTGTCGCTCGCGGCCCTCGTGGCGACGGGCATCCTAACGTTGCGCTTCATTCGCGTTGCGCGGCACGAAGAGGAGGCGCTTCTGCCACTGGCAAATGCGAGAAAATGACTTCGAGACGGGAGGAATGCGCATGGCAACTGTCAGTGTCCGCTACATAGTGAATGACGTAGATGAAGCTATTCGGTTCTACTGTGGGCAGCTGGGGTTTTCCGAGGTCATGCACCCCGCTCCTACCTTCGCCATGCTCTCGAAGGGAGATTTGCGTCTTGTGCTGAGCGCAGCGGGCGGCGGACCGGGAGGCGGGCAGGCGATGCCGGATGGGACGATGCCGCAGCCGGGCGGCTGGAATCGATTCAGCCTCGAAGTCTCCGGACTGGAAGGTATGGTCGAGAGGCTCAGGGAGACCGGGGCGAGGTTCCGCAACGACATTGTGGCCGGGGTCGGTGGCAAGCAGATTCTGCTGGAGGACCCGTCGGGAAATCTCATCGAGCTCTTCGAGCCGACGTTGCCGGAGGCGAGGCTGGAGGCTTCGCAGACAACACAGTAAGGCTTGGCGAGGCGAACCAGCGCCGGGCTTGGCCGCCGAGGCCGCAGGCTCTCCGCGCCTTCGCGCAGGAACACGCTCGGGACCGCGTCTGTTGCTGGGGGCTCTGTCCCCGTGCCGGAGATGTATCTCGCGGCTCAGTTCGCGCGTCGCGAGCTACGTTTCGGCCTTGGTCTGCTGCGTCTCATGCACGTGCATGAGCCGTTGACTTCTCAAATTGAGAAAAATGGGTTGCGTTGCAATCATTGGCACGCTGGAGGTCAGCGGATGGCACAGTTATTGATTGAGGCAGACAGGCTGCTCCTTCCGGAAGAGATTCGTTCCACCAAGGAGAACCATTATGAAGAGGATCCTGAAGAAGCTCTCCAAGGACAACATCGGCGCGCTGGCGGCGATCGTGTCGTGGAATGTCGTGACCTCGCTGGTTCCCATCCTCGTGGGGCTGACCGCCATCAGCGGCTTTATCCTCCGCGGCAACCCCAGCGCCCAGCAAGCTGTCATCAGCCACCTCAGCCTCGCGCTTAAGGGCGTGCTCAGCCCGACCGATATCCGGAATCTGGTAAGCGCTTCAACCAAACACAGCGGCCTTTTCGGCATTATCGGCTTCCTGGGCGTGCTTTGGGGAGGAGCCAACATTGGCGGCGCGATCTCTACGGTCTTTCAGGCGGTCTTTGAGGTGAAGGGTCGCAATTTCATCGTCGAGAAATTGATCGACATAGGGATGATCTTCGTATTCGGGATCCTTATGATCGTCGTCATCGTCGGAACGTCGGCAGGAGCGCTGGTCAACCACCTCTTCACGTCGTTCCCACTTCCCGGAATCGCCACCTTCATCATCGGGACGGCCATCAGTCTTCTCGCTGCCTTCCTGCTCTTCGCGAGCATCTACGCCGTCTTTCCCAACGTGAAGAATCGCTTTAAACTCGCAAACTTCTGGAAGGGCGCTCTCGTGGCGGCCATCCTGTTCGAGATTTTGACGTATATCTGGCCGTTGTACGCGCACTTCGCGCACTTCAAGAGCCACGGCGCTCTGCTCGGCGCCGTCGCCCTGCTCATGGCCTGGATATACTTCTTCTCGATGACGCTGCTCGCCGGGTCGGAAGTTGTCGCAATCCAGGCGATCGATAAAGCCCAGGCAGAGGCCGCGTCCGTTGGGCCGGAACCGCAAGAGACTGTTCCGCAGCATTCGGTGTTGCGGGACCAGCCACAGCAAGGCTAGATGGATGGATGCTAGGGGAAAGATACCAAGCAGCCGGTGGTCACCGGGCTGCGGCTGCCCGGAGAGCGAGGCAGGACAATTTCGTCGCAGACCGGCGGGAAGACGTGGACGTGGTCCAGGAAGGGGATGTCGTGGTGAACGACGATGACAGATAACGAGGCGGAAGTCAACGGGAGCGACACTTCTGTCGCCTCGCAGTCCGGTACTGGCCGCGAGGTACCGCCGGATGTGGAGGCAGCTCGGGAGCGCATTGAACAGACCCGAGCCGAGATGAGCCAGACCGTTCACGCCATCGAAGACGAGTTGGCTGTCGAGCGCATCAGAGGCAGGGTGCTGGACGCGCTTCGTGAGGGAGCCCTCTCGAAGGCCCGACAGCTGGCCGAGAGCGCGACGACCGTAGCGACGGACAAAGTAGAGACGGTGAGTTCGGCAGCCAAACGGCATCCGCGAGCAGCGGCGGCTGTGGGCGTCGGCGCTGCCGCGTCCGCGGCGCTTCTCGAGGCGACGCGCCGAACCCGACGTGGCCGCACATCCAGGTCGAAGGACGCCGTCGTCGAAGTAGGAGAAACGCTGCTCATCGTCGCCGCCGCCGTTCCGGTAAGCGCTGCGAGCGCGGTCCTCTGGCGGCTGATGCGGCGAGGGCCAGGGAGTGCGGGGTCAGACAAGCAGTGAGCTGAAGGCGTCTGAAGAAATCGGCCCACTATGCCTTGCTTGGTGTTTCGCGCCGAGAGCGGACGGTCTCTCAGGCGGTCGAGAACTTCCGCCTATGCCACAGTGAGCACGGCTTTGCCGTTGACTTTGCGTTCTCGCAAGGCTTTCAACGCCTCGGCCAAATGGCGCCAACTCGTCTCCAGGCCGATCTCGGGCGAAAGCTTGCGCACGGCGACCAGCGAGGCAAGTGCGGAGAGGTCATCGGTGAAGGGCGCCTGATCGGGATCGAGGAGGAGGAAGGCTCGCAGCTGGGCGTCGTCGTGGGTGTAGAACTCGCTGACGTTGAAGCTGGTGTCCTGCCGCGAAGAGTTGCCGAAGCTCACCACACAACCGTGAGGGGCCACCAGCTTCAACGCGGCAGCGAGCGACTCGCCACCGACGGACTCGAGGATGAGGTGGGCGGGCTCCGAGATCCGATCGATGCCGAGGACCGTTTCCGCAGCGCCTAGCCGGTCGAGGCCGGAGGCACGCTCGGAGCTCCCAACAATGGCAATGACGTACGCTCCTGCTTGCGAGGCAAGCTGCACTGCGAGGCGACCTACGCCGCCTGCCGCGCCCGTTATCACCGCGCGGCGGCCGAGCAACAAGCCACCGAACCGTAGCGTGCGAAGCGCGGTAAGGCCCGCGACCGGGAGCGTCGCCGCGTCGGCAAAGCTTACCTGATCGGGCAAGGTGGCAACCCTGTCGGTCGAGACCGCGACCTGCTGGGCCCACGAGCCCTCGGGCACAATACCCACCACGCGCTGCCCCTCGGCGGGGCCGCGTCCGTCCCTCGCCGCCCGGCGCACTACGCCTGAGAAATCCCAGCCGGGCCGCCAGTCCGGTTCGGCGACGCTGAGCCGATTCGCCTCGCCCCGATTGAGCGAGATGGCGTTGACGTCAACCAGGGCTTCGGTCGGTCCCGGCTGCGGCGCTGGAACGTCCCGGAAGGTGAAACCTTCCTTCGTGTCGGGCGCCGCTACAATTGCCAGCATCTCCTTCAATCGTAAGCGAGACGATCGAGGCGCTCTGCGATCCCCACCCCCCTTCGTTCGGCCCCGGCGATAACCATGGATCCGATGTCCAGGGGCGCGCCGCCCTTGATAGCACACGACGAGAGCGCTTGGGGTGGCCTGAAGGATGGCACGGTTCTTGGCACTGCGGCCCGCGGCCTCGGTCATCAGACGAAGGAGATTGAGATGGACTTTACCTTGCTCCTCTACCCGCTTGTGTTTGCCGGCGTTTTTAAAATCGTGGGCGGAATCATCGCCGTGGTGGTGGCGATCCCGTTTATCATCGGACTCGTCGTGGGCTGGTTGGTGGGAAGGGCGATGTAGTCGCCCGCGCTGCCAGAAGCCCCGCCCTACCGTCGGGCGGGAACGGCGTAACCCGAACCACTGGTCGCCACGATCTTTCGAGATCGCGCTCCGCTACTCTACACCCGGCCTGGAAACATTAGCATGCGCAAAGGAGGGCATGCGCATGGACTGGAAGCTCGAATTGGTGGCGGTACCGGTCTCGGATGTCGACCGGGCAAAGCACTTCTATATCGATAAGGCCGGCTTTAACCTGGACCACGATCATACGGTCAGTGAGGAGATACGGTTCGTCCAACTCACTCCGCGGGGCTCGGCGTGCTCGATCGCCATTGGCGTCGGGTTGGTAGACTCGCCTCCAGGCTCTCTCAAAGGTATGCAGCTGGTCGTCGACGATATCAATGCTGCGCGCGACGAACTCGTATCGCGAGGCGTCGACGTAAGCGAGATTCAGACGTTCCCATGGGGCTCATTCGTCTTCTTCAACGATCCAGATGGGAACGGCTGGGCCCTACAGGAGATTCCGTGGCATAGCTGACCGGCTTCCTGTCTCTCGGACCGTGACATGCCGAGCTTGTACTGCAATTTTCTGCTGGGCAACGTCGAGCTTGATCACGCGGCGGTTCTTATCGGAGCCTTTACCTTCTCGGGCCGCGAGCGGCTGGTATGCTTGGGCACGATGTCAGCGCACGAAATCGACGATTACCTGAAGGGGCTGGATGAACCGGCACGGAGCACGCTTCGGCAGCTGCGCGAAACGATTCTGCAGGTCGTCCCGGACGCCGACCAGTGCATCTCGTATAGCGTTCCTGCGTTCCGAATGCACGGAAAGGTCGTCGCCGGCTTCGCCGCCTTCAAGACCCATCTGAGCTATCTGCCTCATAGCGGTTCCGTGCTCTCCCAACTTTCCGATGAAGTGGAAGGCCATGGCGGCACCAAGAGCGCCCTGCACTTTCCCCTCGATCAGTCCATTCCCCCCGCGCTGGTCGAGAAGCTCATCGCGGTGCGCCTCAGAGAGATTCTTGACGGAAGTCAACGTCATGCGAGGAACCGTTCCCCCTATTCCAAATAAGGGGTACGAATTGCCGGCGCTGGGTTCGGCACGAGGGTGGTGAATGGAATCGAGCGAAGGCGCCGATCGGCCCGTACGCCTGGACGACGCCGACTTCTCGGGCACGCGCTTGCACTCCCCCAACTTTGAAGGCTCCAGGATCACCGACGGCTGGCTCCGCAACGCCGATATCTCCGGCTATATCGAAGGTCTGCGTGTGAACGGCGTCGAGGTTGCGCCGCTGATTGAGGCTGAGCTGGATCGATGCTGGCCCGCGCGGGTGAAGCTGCGCTCCACCGACCCCGCCGGTCTCGCCGAGGGCTGGGACGTGATCGAAGACGTATGGCGCGCCACGGTCGAACGCGCTCGAAAGCTGCCGGGGGCGCTGCTCTCTGAGCGGGTTGACGACGACTGGAGCTTTGTCGAGACGCTTCGCCATCTCATCTCCGCTACCGACGGCTGGCTGTTGCGGATGGTTCGGCAGCTGCCGCGTCCCTACCATCCGTACGGGCTCGCCCCGCCGTTCCTGACGGATACCGCCGACCTCGGGATTGACCCGGATGCTCACCCGTCTATGGAGGAAGTGCTCGTGGTGCGCCGCGAGCACATGGACATGGTGAGGGAGACGATCGACGCGCTCACCGCCGATGAGCTGGGGCGGATGTGCGAGCCTCCGGACGCTTCCGGATATCCCACCGAAGCGCACTCGGTCCTCAAGTGCCTGCACGTGATCCTCGATGAGGAGTGGGGGCACAGCCGCTATGCCAACCGCGACCTCGCCATTCTCGAGGCGCGGAGCCGGTAGAGTTCCGCCGGTCGATCGATACGACCCGTGCGAGGATGGAGTATCTGGGACAGCGAACGCGCGATCACCGACCGTCCGGCCACGCAAGGACGAGGAGCCATGGAGTACACCACGCTCGGCAACAGCGGACTTGAAGTATCCAGGATCTGTCTTGGTTGCATGAGCTATGGCGAACCTGACCGGGGAGGACATCCCTGGTCGCTGACCGAGGAGGCAAGCAAGCCCTTCTTCCGACAGGCCCTGGATGCCGGCATCAACTTCTTCGACACCGCCAACGCCTACTCGGCCGGAAGCAGCGAGGAGATCGTCGGACGGGCTCTCCTGGGGATGGTTCAGCGGGATGAGGTTGTGATCGCGACCAAAGTCCACCACCCGATGCGGCCGGGACCCAACGGCGGCGGCCTCTCCCGCAAGGCGATCATGACCGAGATCGACCACAGCCTCCAGAGGCTGGGTACGGACTTCGTGGACCTCTACCAGATCCACCGGTACGACTATAAGACGCCGGTGGAAGAGACTCTGGAGGCGCTGCACGACGTGGTGAAGGCGGGTAAGGTAAGGTACATCGGCGCCTCGTCGATGTACGCCTGGCAATTTGCCAAGATGCTCTATCTCGCCGACCTACACGGCTGGACCCGATTCGTCAGTATGCAGAACCACTACAACCTGCTCTATCGGGAGGAGGAGCGGGAGATGATTCCGCTCTGCCGCGACCAGGGGATCGGCATCATCCCCTGGAGCCCCCTCGCCCGGGGCCGCCTGGCCCGACCGAGGAACGAGCAGACCGAACGATCCGAGTCGGATGCGTTCGGCCATACGCTGTACGGGGAAGATGATGGAGCGATCATTGACCAGGTGGGTGAGATCGCGGAGCGAGGAGGCATTCCGCGAGCTCAGGTAGCGCTCGCCTGGCTGCTTGTCCAGCCGGGCGTCACCAGCCCGATAGTAGGGGCGACCAAGCCGGGCCACCTCCACGACGCCGTCGGCGCCATCGACGTTCAACTTACGCCCGAAGAGCTGCAGAGTCTCCAGGAGCTGTACCGGCCCCACCCCGTGCGCGGCTTTTAGAACGAAAAGCCGCCCGTCTTGATGAGGCACATTCGCGGCCTGCTCTTTGACTTCGACGGACTGGTTCTGGAAACCGAGGCGCCCGCATTTCAGTCGTGGCATGAAGTCTACGAAGTGCACGGTGGCCTCCTGAGCCTGGAAAGTTGGGCGCGGGTGCTAGGTGGTACGGGCCGGGAGATCGATCACATCGCCGAGTTGGAACGGATCGCAGGTTTCAAGCTCGATGGCGAGACGATCTACCGCGGGCGGCTCGAGCGAAAGCAAGCGTTATGCGACAAGCAGGAGATCTTGCCGGGGGTAATGGACTACATCACCGAAGGGATCGAACGGGGATTCAAGCTTGCGATCGTCTCCAGCTCGCCGCACGAATGGGTCGACCGCTACCTCACGCGCCTCGGTCTCATGAATGACTTCGATACCGTCGTCTGCGGCGAAGATGGCGCCCGCGCCAAGCCGTACCCCGATCTTTACGAGCGCGCCCTCGCCGACCTGGGCCTTGGCGCGGATGAGGCGATCGCCTTTGAGGACTCACCGAATGGCATTACGGCAGCGCAGGCGGCGGGCATCTTCTGTGTCGCCGTCCCGAACGCCGTCTCCGCGCGCTTCTCGACCGAACACGCCGATCTCAAGCTTGGCTCGCTAGCCGACATGCGGCTCGGAGAGCTCGTCCGGCGCGCCGACCTCGGGCACTCCGGTTGAACGTCCCGCTTGCACGGTCCCAAGTGCGACGTTGACCGGCCCAGTCCGGCCAGGCGGAGCAGCGGCGATTCACCACGTCCAGGTAGCCATGCCGGCGGGAGGAGAGGACCAGCCTCGTGGCTTCTACAGAACCATCCTCGGCCTGCGTGAGATCGAGAAGCCGGCCAATCTCCGCGGCCGCGGAGGCGTCTGGTTTCAGAGCGGCACACTACAGCTGCACCTCGGGGTCGAACCGGGCTTTCATCCGGCGGCCAAAGCGCACGTTGCCTACGAGGTACCGAACCCGACCGAGATGCGCGCTCGCCTGTTAGACACCGGACACCTCATCGTGGAGGACGAACGGCTCGCCGGTCACAATCGCTTCTACACGGCCGATCCGTTCGGTAATCGAGTGGAGATCCTCGGGGCAATCTAAAGCGCCCTCACGACCTTCCATCTCCGTTCCCTGCGCTTGGCGAGGAGGGCACCTTACCTTGTTGCGCGGGCGTAATGTCCCGTCCGTGCACACGCGCACGCGTGTCTCACTCGTAGCGACGAAGTACCGCCGTGCTGCCGTGCCGCCTTGTGGAGCGACCAGGTGCATCTCCCCACTTTGCTTGCCGGTTACGGGACAATGAGCTCGAGAGCTAAGCGCCCACCCGCGATTGCTGCAGACGGTATTCGGCGATCGAGAGTCGCTAGCTTCCCACCGCGCCTGACGGCGAGGCCCAGCAGGAAAACGCCCGTGACCTGGGTGTGCGTGACGACGGTATTCGGCTCGATCAAATCCCGGATGCTGACATCCTCGGCCCAGAATTGGTGTCCCGGGCCGACGCAGAGCTGCCGGAGGATGGTCAGGACCGCCCCAACGCCGCCCGGCCGATTAGGGTAGCTGGGATGGCTGGCAATGCGGACGAAGCCGTTCTCGGTCAGGGGACACGTCGCCCAGGTCTTTGCTCCGAATTCCTCAAACCAGCGGTGCGCGGCGTCGTGATGGACGTGCATCGGGTCAGATAGCGCCAGAAGCAGATTGACGTCGAGCAA
>JBOGSL010000165.1:0-5247 GCA_050695395.1 Chloroflexota bacterium
GCCATGCATGGGACTGCGAAGCTCGTTCTCGTGCACCGTCGTCGTGCCGGCTTGGCGTGGCGCCCGCCGCTGCCCGGCCGACTTGGCGACGGCTTCCTCTGAGAGGCGGACGTGAAACCGTTTGCCATTGACTTCGACGTGAAAGGTACGAGGCTCGATCGTCTGTTCGGTCCGAGCCGGAGCCCTCGTTTCCGGCGGAAGCTCCGCCACCAGCTCATCGAGATGCTCCTCCACAAAGGTGGTGCCTGCTTCGCCCGCCTGGAAGGTCGGGTGCTCGAGGATGGCTCTTGCGAAGGGCGCGGTGCTACTCGGTCCCTCGATACGGTACTCATTGAGGGCGCGAATGGCTCGGCGACGCGCTTGCTCGCGCTCGGGCGCCCAAACGATGAGCTTGGAGATGAGCGAGTCGTACTCCTGCGGGATGGTGTAACCCGCCTCCACGCCGGTGTCCATCCGCACCCCCGGCCCGGCCGGAGGGTAGTGGCTGGCGATCATCGCGGGCGTCGGGCGAAAGCCGGCGGACGGATTCTCGGCGTTGATCCGTAGCTCGATGGCGTGGCCGTGCAGGTCGAGCGTGTTTTCCGTGACGCTGATCGGCTCGCCGGCCGCCGCCAGGATCATCTCACGGATGAGGTCGGTTCCGGTGACCAGTTCGGTAATTGGATGCTCCACCTGAATGCGAGTGTTCATCTCCAGGAAGTAGAACTCTCCCTCGCGCGTCAGGAGAAACTCGACTGTGCCGGCGCTGTTGTAATCCACTCGGCGGGCAATCCGAAGGGCCATCGCACCCATACGCTCCCGCAGCTCGCGATTCACTGCCGGCCCGGGCGTCTCCTCGATCAGCTTTTGATGGCGTCGCTGTACCGAACAGTCACGCTCGCCTAGATGGACCAGATGGCCGAGCCTGTCACCCAGGACCTGAATCTCGACGTGTCGCGGATTTGGATAGTAGCGCTCCAGGTACACCTCGGAGTTGCGGAAGTAGCTCTCGGCTTCGCGCCCAGCGCTTTCCAGCGCCGCGGCCATGTCCTCGGCTCGTTTGACGATGCGAATGCCTCGACCGCCCCCGCCCCCACTGGCCTTCACGGCCACGGGGTATCCGGCTTCGGCCGCAAAGGCCAGAGCCTCATCGACGTCGTGGACTGGGCCGGTCGTACCCGGCACAACCGGCACCCCCATCTCGACAGCCAGTTGGCGGGCTCGCAGCTTGTCGCCCATCAGGCCGATAGCTTCCGCGCTCGGCCCGATGAAAACCAGGCCTGCGTCCTCGACCGCTTGCGCGAAGCCCGCGTTCTCCGACAGAAAGCCGTAACCGGGGTGGATGGCCTCGGCCCCTGATTGCACGGCGGCCGCCAGAATGGCATCGATATTGAGATAACTCTCGCCCGCCGGCGCCGGGCCGAGGCGAAAGGCCTCGTCGGCTTCGCGCACAAACAGCGCGTCTCGGTCCGCGTCCGAGTACACAGCCACCGAGGCTATGCCCATCTCCTCCAGGGTGCGGATGATCCTCAGCGCGATCTCGCCCCGATTGGCTACCAGGACTTTCTTGAACATCCGCTAGCGGCGCCGGCCCAGTCGATCTCGCGTGACCAAGCCCACGGCCTCCAGCCGAGCTTGCCGCATCCACCGGTTTGGGGGTTCGGGAATTGACGGGGCGACCCGGATCGACTGCACGGCGGCGATAATTGCGGCCGCCTCATCCTCCGAAGCGGCCGGCTCGATGTAGATCCGACGCATCACAGGGGGATGTTCCCGTGCTTTTTGGGCGTCGTGGAAACACGTTTGGACCGCGCCATCTCGAGCGCCGAGATCAGCGCCGGGCGCGTGCGGCGCGGCTCGATGACATCGTCGATGAAGCCCCGCGCGGCCGCCACGAATGGGTTGTCGAACTGGCGAGCGTAGTCGGCGATGAGGCGCTGCGCCGTCTGGTCGGGGTTGGGAGACGCCGCGATCTCCCGACGGTGAATGATCTTCACCGCCGATTCGGGACCCATCACCGCGATCTCCGCGTTTGGCCACGCCAGATTCATGTCCGCACGGATGTGTTTCGAGGACATCACATCATAGGCGCCGCCGTAGGCCTTGCGCGTGATGAGGGTGACCTTGGGAACCGTGGCCTCGGCGAAAGCATAGAGCAGCTTGGCGCCGTTGCGAATGATGCCTCCGTACTCTTGCTGCGTCCCGGGAAGAAAGCCGGGCACGTCAACGAACGTGACCAACGGAATGTTGAACGCATCACAGAACCGGACGAAGCGCGCGGCCTTCTCGGACGAGCTAATGTCGAGAACGCCGGCCAGGTGCGCGGGCTGATTTGCGACGACACCCACCGGGTAACCGTCCAGCCGGGCGAAGCCTACTACGATGTTCCGCGCGTAGAGCGGCTGCACTTCCAGTAGCTCGCCGTCATCCGCTACTGCCCGAATGACCGACTTGATGTCATAGGGCTTGTTGGGCGATTCGGGGATGATCGCTTCGAGCTCCGGGCTCTCGCGTTGCGGCACATCCGACGGTTGGAGGCGAGGCGGGTCTTCGAGATTGTTCGAGGGCAGGTAGCCGAGCAACAGCTTGACTGCGTCGTAGGCCTCAGCTTCGTCCGAGGCGATGAAATGTGCCACGCCGCTACGGGAGGCGTGTGTTTCGGCGCCGCCGAGCTGCTCGAAGGTGACATCCTCGCCGGTAACCGTCTTCACCACGTCGGGGCCGGTGATGAACATATAGGAGATGCCCCGCACCATGAAGATGAAGTCAGTTATCGCCGGCGAGTAGACCGCGCCGCCCGCGGAAGGGCCGGCGATGATCGAGATCTGAGGCACCAGCCCCGATGCCTGCACGTTCCGCCAGAAGATCTCGGCATAACCGCCCAGGCTGACCACTCCCTCCTGAATGCGGGCGCCTCCAGAGTCATTGATCCCAATGATTGGTGCCCCCATTTTCATGGCCAGGTCCATAACCTTGACGATCTTCTCGGCGTAGACTTCGCCGAGCGAGCCGCCGAGCACCGTGAAGTCCTGCGAGAAGACGAACACCTTGCGGCCGTCGATGGTGCCGTAGCCGGTGATCACCCCATCACCAAGAAAGACCCGCTCGGCCATGTCAAAGGCGGTGGTGCGATGCGTGGCGAAGCGATCCAGCTCCACGAACGAGCCCGGATCGAGCAGCGCGTCGAGCCTCTCGCGAGCCGTGAGCTTGCCCCGTTGGTGTTGCCGCTCCTCGGCGTCCAGGCCCGCGGGATGCGCCGCCGCGGCGTCCAGACGCCGCAGGCGCTCAACCGGGTCGAGATTTTCCTCCGAGTTCGCGGGATCGAGCTCTTCAATGGCCATGATCGGCACATTCTCGCACGCAATGCGGCGATGCAGCGCCCGCCGGCTATGCCAGGGGACGTAGCTCGCGCCGGTACCCGCGCCGCAACGTAGCTCGGGGCAATGTCCCTGTCCCGCACCCTAGCTCTGGGCTCTGTCCCCGTGAAAGAGAGAATCGAGGGGCGAACGAGCCGCCCCGCTCCGAAGATTGGGCCGAAGAACTTGGCCGTGCTGCCTTTGGTGCGGATGGTCACGAAGCAAAGACCGGCCCGAGCGTAATCGTATCGCGTGGGTTCCCGATGAAACGGAAGCCTGGGGAGAACTCGCGCCACAGAGGGCGCCGACGGTCGCGCTCGTGGAGGTGATGCCGGCAGTCGCCGTCCCGCTGCTTGCCTATGCCGACGGTCGATAATTGCCGAAGGAGCGGCGAAGGGTCTCGGAAACTTCGCCGAGAGTGGCGAAGGCGGCGAGAGCTTCTTTCATCGGATACAGCAAATTATCATCCGTCGCCGTGGCCGCTTCAAGGTCGTCCAGCGCTCTCTGAACCGCCGATTCGTCTCGCGTCTTTCGCAGGCGGCGAACACTCTCGATCTGCTCCTCTTCCAGTTTGGGGTTCGGCTGGAGTAGCTGGATAGGACTGGTCTCATCCTGCCGGAAGGCGTTGACGCCAACTACCACTCGCTCTTTGCGCTCGATCTCGCGCTGGTACCGGTACGCAGCGTCCTCGATCTCGCGCTGCACGAATCCGTCTTCGATGGCAGCCACCGCGCCACCGTGTTCATCGACCTGTTCCATCAGTGTTCGTGCCTGGGCAACGATGCCTTCGGTCAGGTCCTCGATCACTGGAGCGCCGCCCAGGGGATCGGGAAACTCGGCAATGTCTGTCTCGTGGGCGATGATTTGCTGGGTGCGGAGGGCAAGCGTCGCGGCTTCCTCGGTCGGTAGCGCCAGGGCTTCGTCGAAGCCGTTGGTGTGGAGACTTTGCGTTCCGCCCAATACCGCCGCCACCGCCTGCAGCGTCACCCGAGCCACATTGTTGAGCGGCTGCTGGGCGGTGAGGGTCGATCCGCCCGTCTGAGCGTGGAACCGCAGCATCCAGGACCGCGGATTTTTCGCGCCGAAGCGCTCACGCATGGTGACGGCCCAGAGCCGGCGAGCGGCGCGGAACTTGGCGATCTCTTCCAGGAAGTTGCTGTGAGCGTTGAAAAAGAAGCTCAACCGGGGCGCGAAGCTGTCGATCTCCAGTCCCGCATCAATGGCAGCCTGCACATAGGCAATGCCGTTGGCCAGCGTAAACGCGACCTCCTGCGCGGCGGTCGAGCCCGCCTCACGGATGTGGTAGCCGCTAATGCTGATCGTGTTCCAGCTCGGGATCTCGAGTTGGGCATAGGCCATCAGATCGGTGACCAGCCTCATGGACGGCTGTGGGGGGTAGATGTAGGTGCCACGGGCGGCGTATTCCTTGAGAATGTCGTTCTGGACGGTCCCGTTGAGAGCGCTGCCCGAGATGCCTCGCTTCTCGGCGACGATCTGGTAGAGCAGCAACAGGATCGCCGCCGTGGCATTGATGGTCATGGACGTGCTGACCCGATCGAGCGGTATATCTTCGAGCAATACCTCCATATCGGCCAGGCTGTCGATCGCCACGCCTACTCGCCCCACCTCACCTACTGCTCGTGGGTTATCGGAGTCCAGGCCCATCTGGGTGGGCAGATCGAAGGCCGTGCTCAGGCCCGATTGGCCCTGCGCCAGTAGGTATTTGAACCGCTGGTTGGTTTCGCGCGCCGTGCCGAAGCCCGAGTACTGACGCATCGTCCAGAGCTTGCCCCGGTACATGTCAGGGTAGATACCCCTTGTGTAGGGGTATTGGCCGGGCTTGGCCGGGTGGGACTGGTCAGTCATGGTTTTGGGGAGATATTGCGTTTCTGGGGGGAAGAGAGAAAGAAAG
>JBOGSL010000166.1:0-3865 GCA_050695395.1 Chloroflexota bacterium
GTCCAGGGTTGAGAGCTGTCAAACGGCGTAAAGGTCGCATGGTCCTGCTTTTAGAGGGACTTTCGTCCCCCATGTGGCGCTCCTGGCATGCGGACCCGCTCCATTCGCGTGTACGACCGCCATTCCGATCGGGCCGTTATCGAACCTGTGCCGATAGAATCAGCACGCTACGAATCGGTTGTCGGTGCCCCGTGGGTAAGATGAATCCGGGAGGGTTCGATGCTCGAGGCCGATTTCGCCCTGTTCAATGTCGACCAGCTGGTGACGATGGCGCCCCGCGTCGATCCAGCCGCACACGGCGAATTGGGCCTGCTGGAGCGCGCGGCCCTGGCCGCTCAGGGCGACCGCATCGTCTGGGTTGGGCCTATGGACCGGCTGGACGACGAGGTGCGGTTGGCCCCCAACGCAACCGTGGTCAACACACACGGCCGCGTGGCGATGCCCGGTTTCGTCGACCCCCACACCCATCCGGTCTTCGCCGGCAAGCGCTGCAACGACTTCTACGCTCGCTCGCTCGGCGAGCGCTACGGTCGGCAGCTCGAATCCGGAGGTATCCGGCAAACCATCGATGCCACGCGCGGGGCTTCTGAGGAGAAGCTCCTCGACCTGGCCTACAAGCGGGCCGACACCTTTCTCCGCTACGGCACGACCACGATCGAGGGCAAGACCGGCTACGGCCTCACCGAGCAGGACGAGCTGAAATCGCTCGCCGTGCTCAACCGGCTGCAGCATCTGCATCCGCTCAAAGTCGTGCCTGCCTTTTTGGGCGCCCACGTCGTGCCGCCCGAATTCAGCGGCGGCCCGGACGACTACGTGACCGAGGTCGCGGAACGGTGGCTGCCCGCGGCGGTCGACCGCGCCCGGTTCGTCGACGTGTGGGCGGATGAGGGCGCGTTCACGGTCGATCAGGCAACGAGGATCCTTGATGCCGGCCGCGAGCTCGGGTTCCTGCTCACGGCGCACGCAAACGAGCTCGGGCCCCACGGCGGAGCGAAGATGGCAGCGGAACAGGGCTGTGTCTCGGTCGATCACCTGGTCTATCTCGACGACGAGGATATCTCGGCCCTGAAGCGGCACGGAACCGTCGCGGTCCTGCTCCCCGGAACCACTCTTTTCCTGGATAGCGATCGCTACGCCCCGGCTAGGGCGCTCCTGGACGCCGGCGTGACGGTGGCGCTGGGCACGGATTTCAATCCCGGAACCTCCTTCACCCAGAACATGCAGCTCGTCTTGACGCTGGCCGTCTTGAAGCTCCATATGACGGCCGAGGAAGTGATCCAGGGCGCGACGCTCAACGCCGCTAAGGCGATCGGCCTGGACGATGTAGTCGGATCCCTCGCGCCCGGCAAGTACTGCGATGTCTCAGTGTTTCGGGTGGGCCACTATAACGAGATTCCGTACCACATGGGCATGAACCTGGTAGAGACGGTGGTGGCCGGCGGACAGGTAGTGGTGCAAGATGGCGAGCTTGTCAGCCGAGGCGCTCTCTCGCCCGTGCCGTGAGCCGTGAAGCTCCTCTGGCGGCTCTGGTCGCTCGGCTGGCCGCGTCCCGTCCGCCGCGCCGCCGAGGCGCTCGTCATGCTTCCGGCGGTGCAGGCGCGCATCTTCCCGCGATTCCTGGTGGGGGTGGTTGGGGTGATTCGCAACGACGCCGGAGAGTTCCTGGTCCTGCACCACACCTATCGAGACCGGTACCCCTGGGGGCTTCCGAGCGGGTTTCTGGAGCACGGCGAGCAACCGTGGGAGAGCCTGCGACGCGAGGTGCGGGAGGAGGCCGGGCTGGATATCGAGCCGGGCGACGTGCAGATGGCGTTCACCGACGACCATCGTCCGCTGCTCAACCTGGTTCTCCACGCCATGTATCGCGGCGGCAGCTTCACCCCGAGTGGCGAGGTCTCGGAGGGCGGCTTCTACCCGCTGGACAACCTCCCGCCTCTGCCCTCGGAGCAGGAATGGCTGCTCGAGCGGGCTGCGGCGATGGCGTCGGAACGGTGAACAATGCCTGAGCTGATGGAATGCGTCCCTAACTTCTCGGAGGGGCGGCGGCAGGAGGTGATCGACCAGATCGTCGAGGCTGTGCGACTGCCGGGGGCGCGGCTGCTGGACGTGCAGAGTGACGAGGACCACAATCGCTCGGTGCTCACCCTGGTGGGCGAGCCTGAGCCGCTGAGCGAGGCGGCGTATCGAGCCATCGCAGCAGCGACGCGACTGATCGATCTGAATCAGCACCAGGGCGAGCATCCTCGAGTCGGCGCAACGGATGTGGTGCCGTTCATCCCTCTCAAAGGCGCCACCATGGCGAAGGCGGTTGAGGTCGCGCATCACCTTGGAGATCGGGTGGCCGAGACGCTGGATATCCCGGTGTACTTCTATGAGGAAGCAGCCACGAGGGAGGATCGCCACAACCTCGAACGAGTGCGGCGAAAGGGCTTCGAAGAGCTACGCGACCAGATTGCCGCGGTGGAAGAACGAGCTCCGGATCTGGGGCCGCGGCAGGTTCATCCCACAGCGGGCGCTGTCATCATCGGCGCACGCGGCCCGCTTATCGCCTACAACATCTATCTCAACACCGCCGATCTCAAGGTCGCCAAGGCCATCGCTAAGAGCGTCCGCCACAGCTCCGGCGGCTTGCGTTACGTCAAGGCGCTCGGACTCGACATCCCGGCTCGTGGTCAAGTGCAAGTGTCGATGAACCTCACCAATTTCCGCAAGACGGCTCTGGCAACGGTGTTCAACCTGGTACGCGATGAAGCGGCGACATATGGGGTGAACATCACTGAGTCCGAGGTGGTCGGCCTGGTCCCGATGGACGCGCTGACGGATGCGGCTCGCCACTTCTTACGCCTTCACGATCTGCGCGACGAGCAAGTTTTAGAGATGCGATTATTGCAGGAGGGTTGAGCGACTCGGACGCGAGTGCCGCCCAAACTCCGCGGTTCGGTAAGAGCGGCCGTAGCTCGGGGCTCTGTCCCCGCGCCGCGATTTGCCGCTCGGCCAAGCCGCGCGCCGCGGTAGGGAACGTCCGGCAAAATCTTGTCCACGCGTCTCAGCCACTGGTAGTATGCCGTGATTCTTGCCGAGGTGTGCCCATTCGCCGGCTAGCTCTGGTTCTCCCTTGCCTCCCCCTGATTGTCTTGCTCGGCGGCTGCGGCGGCAAGGCGAACGCTGTCGCGCCGACCAAGACGCCTGTGAAGCACGTCGTCCGCACGCCCGCACCGACGCCACTGGTAGAAACCGCGACCCCGGTCCCTGTGGCGCCCACCATCAAGCCAACCGCCAAACCGACATCCAAACCCACGGCAACGCCCCGGCCGAAACGCACGGCTACCACTGTCCCCGCCGCCGCCACTCTGCTCTCAGCCTCCCTGAGCCCCTCCTCGGTGTCTCCTGGCGCCACCCTCCACGCGTCTGCACGAACATCCGGTGGAGTTCGCGCGGTCAGCGTCTATCTCAGCTCCGGCCCGGGGGGCATCTTGCGCACATACTCCCTCGCCGAAAGCTCGGCGGGCACGTGGGATGCGTCCATCGCCGCCCCCAGCACAACCGGCACCTACCACTACACCGTGGGCCTCTATCCCGATACGGGGAACCGCCGAGTGATCGACAACAACGGGTGGAATGTCCAGGTGGGATCCGGGTCATCCGGAGGCAATAGCGGAGGCGCGCAGTCCCTGCCGGCCAATCTTCCCACCGCGCCCCCATTCAGCTACAGCAACCCGGTGCCGGCCACCTTCACCGCGGAAGGTCGTTCCATCCAGGGCTCCGAGGTGATCAGCGATACGCGCACTGATGTGCCGGCTTCCAGCGTCTCGAACTTCTATGAAGATCATCTTCCTCGCTCGGGGTGGTCGGTGGACGGCTCTAC
>JBOGSL010000167.1:0-7690 GCA_050695395.1 Chloroflexota bacterium
GGCTCGCACCGCGGCTCAGGCGAAGGCGCTCGCCCTCACCGTGCTCGCCAAGATTCATCACGGCGCGAGCTTCGCCAAGATGGCCGAGAAATACTCCGACGACACGGGCAGCGCGAGCAAGGGCGGCGACCTGGGAACGATCCATCCCCATCAGATGGTGCCGGCCTTCGATCACGCCTCGTTTACCCTCCCGCTGCACCAGCCGACCTTGATCAAGAGCATGTATGGCTACCACATCATCGAAGTGCTCTCTCGCGGATCGGCAGCGCCCACGGCGACGGAGAAGCAAACCCAGCTCGAGGCCGGCATGAACAGCTGGTTGACGAATCAGCAAAAGCACGCCACCATCAAAGAGATCGCCAAGATAAAGAAGTAAGAGGGAGATCGCGGGACCATCGGCCCGCCCACAGGCGGGCCGGCTGGACGTTGTGGTAGTGTCGCCTTCTCGATAGAGTGGTGTCACTGGTCCCCCACGCCGGCCGGCCGCATCAGGAGGTGGCCGTTGCTCCCAGACCCCCTTCGTCACACCCTACCCATCGCCCTTCCCGCCACGCCAGGCGGAGCAAAGGGGTGGTTTCAGACCGGCTGCACCGCTCAGGGCGAGCAGGTTTGGGAACGCTCCTTCGCCCTCCGTGCGTCCGGCGAGAACGTGCGCGTCTTGGTCATAGTAGGGCCAGACGGCCCGCGCCGCACCGTGTACTCGGTGCGCGAAGGAGCCGATGGGCCGGTGATGCGCGTCCCGCTCCGGGTTCGCTGGCAGACGCGCCTGTTTCGACGAGGGTTTCGCCCTCTGAGATAGAGAAAACAGGGTCGCGACCGGGCGGGGGCACGGGGGATCGCAGATCCCCCGGAAATCACCTGCCGCCTCCACCCCCATGCCCAAACGCCTGCTGCGGAAACCCCTGCCCCTTGAGGCTTTGGAGGTAGGCTACCAGGTCGGCCAACTCCTTGGGGTGCATCGTGTTGCCGTAGGACGGCATCCCGCCTCCGCCGTGCAGGAGTCGAATCACGAACTGATCGTAGCTAAGCTCCGACCCTACTTGCGTAAGATCAGGCCCCTTCAGTCCTCCCACACCGTTGATCTGGTGACAGGCCAGGCAGCCCTCCAGATGAACCAGGTTCGCTCCCCGGCGTTCCATCGCCGTCGGCAAACTGTTCACATAGGCTGCCGGCAACGCCGGAATCTGATTGAAGTTCTTGCCCACAAAGTCCGGCGACCAGGGCGATTGATAACCCACGTATACCAGGATCGCCACTATCGCCCCGGCGAACGCGACCGACCCCACGGCCCACGGTCTCCGCTTGTAACTCCGTTCGCCTTTGTTTGCCAGTGGCAGCAAGAACAGAATCAGCACCAGCGCCAGCGGGAACAGGATGATGAAGAAATCCTCGCTCGCCGGTGGGATCAGTGCCAACATGGCGAAGTACCAGATGAGATACCAGTCCGGTCTTGGGTTCGCCGGCGTGATGGGGCTCGCCACCGGTCCAAGCTTCGCGGCCCCGATGAAGACCGCCAGGCCCACCACCACCACCCCGGCAATCAGGACCATGATCGCGTCCTTCGAGATGGCCACCGGGAAGAAGGGCTCGCCGTCCTCGTGGAGGATGCGCTGGTACTTGTCCCAGTAGGTCTTCGGGTCGACCGGCTCGCCCGGAACAGGCCATTCCGAGATGCCCTTGTAGATCACGAGATACAGGTGCATACCGATAAGCAAGAACATTAGTCCGGGCACAAGGAATACATGGATGGCGTAGAAGCGTGTTAAGGTGCCTCCGTTGATCACCGGACCGGCCGTAAAGAGCTGCGTCAGCGGCTGGCCGATGAAGGGAGTGCGCGCCGCCTGCGCCGCGCCCACCACGATCGCCCAGTAGGCATCCTGATTCCAACGCAGCAGCTGGCCGGTGAACGCCATCACGATGGTCAGCATCAGCAGCACGCTGCCGCTCAGCCACTGTAGCTCCCGGGGATACTTGTACGAGCCGGTCAGAAAGTGGGCGGCAAGGTGGATGAAGATGAGCAGCACCATCGCCGAGGCACCCCAGTAATGAATGCCTCGGATGACGTTGCCCAGGAACTCCTTGTGGGTGATCCAGAACAGGCTCTGGTAGGCATGATCGGGCGACGGGACGTACACAAAGGCCAGGAACGCCCCGGTGACCACCTGAAAGATAAAGGCGATGAGCGTGGCGCTGCCGAAGACGTACCACCAGTTCACGCTGCGTGGCACCGGATGCAGAGCGGTGGCCTTGAAGATCATGCCGATGCCCAGCCGCTCGTCGAACCAGTTGTAGGTCGCCTCGCCTATGCGGAACAGTGCGTCCATCGGTTCTCCTACGTGGAGACTGGCAGCGGGTGGGTCTTAACTTCCACCCGGCCGCGTCGTACTCGCGTATCGTATCGGAAGAGGGGTCGGGGTGGTGGGCCGCCAGCCACTGTACCATCGGCGTTATAGACGCCACCGTGGCACGGGCAGAGGAAAATCCTCGGCATCGCGATCCAGTGAACCGGGCACCCAAGGTGGGTGCAGTAGAGGGCAAAGGCGATGAAGGTGGTGTCGCCCGTGCGTCGCAGCCACGCTCCTTGCAACGAGGTAGTTCCGGACCACGCCAGGCTGCCGTTCGCCTTGAATGCGACCTTGGTGGTCGTTCCGATGGTGAACTTACTCAGCGGGCCGACGTCTCGCCACTTTTCGGGAGAGGTGAGGATCAAGGGGGAGAAGATATACCCGACGATGGGAATCGCGACGACCAGGCTTGCCAGACCGCCGACGCCGGCCACCACCAACGTAAGGAATCCTTCTCGCGTAAGGAGAAGGTGAGAGAGCTTAGTGAGGTTCATGCCTCAGCTCCTGTACCCACATCACAATCGCCCAGAACAGGATGATCAGCCCTCCGAGCCCGACCCACTCGTTGGTCACGAATCCAGCGCCGAAGAGCGTGGCCCCCGCGGCGCTCGTTATCGGCCAGATTGAGCTGGGGCCGATGTGGATATGCTCTTCCTCGAAGCCTTCCTCGACCGGCTCCTCTCCGACATAGCGCGCCGCCGGACGCGGCGTCTCAACTTCGGCTGGTGGCTGTCGTTGCATCTTCCTGCTCCTCTACCTCAAGCGCCGCGACTCCGTCCGGCGCCACGCCATCAAATCAATGTCCGGAGATACACGATGGAGAAGATGAACACCCACACCCCATCGACGAAGTGCCAGTAGTATCCCACCGTCTTCACCGGCGATTCGTGGCCCGGCCTCCAGTCCTTCGCCAGGAACAGAAGGCTGGTCAGCGCCACCAGTCCGATGAACACGTGGAAGCCGTGGAAGCCGGTCAGAGTGAAGAAGGTTGAGCCGAATTCGCCCGGCGAGCTGATCTTCACGCTTTCCGCGTAGAGCTTGGCATACTCGGTTGCCTGTCCGATTAAGAACGTGGCGCCGAGCGCGATGGTGGCAATCAGAAACGCAGTGAACGCCTTCCGGTTCCCTTTTGAGAGGAACTTCTCGGCCAGGATCATCGTGCCGCTGCTCGCGAATAGCGCAAGGCTAAACCAGAAGGTTCGCGTCACCTCGAGCTGGGTCGAGGTGAACTTGAGCGAGTACACCGAGTACATCACAATCAGCGAGACGAAGAAGATGGACTCGGAGCTGATGAACAGCAGCATCAACATCCGCGCCGGGCTCAGCAGGAAACGCGGCTTGATCGGCGACGCGCGTCCAATAGGCGCGGTTGCCGTTCCAACGGGGCCGCCAATAGACCTTGCCCCAGGTCCCGAACCGCCCCCACCTCCGGCTGTCGCTCCCACCGGAACCAGCTGCTTGCTGCCTGTATGTCGTTCGAATCGCCAGTCGGGAGATTCGGGGTGCGCCAGGTCCCACAGCGGGCGTCTGCTGCGTACGGTCGGTATTGTGGCGAAGTTGTAAGCGGGCGGTGGCGACGGAGTCAGCCACTCCAGCGTCCAGGCGTCCCACGGATTCGGCCCCGCCTCCTTGCCATGATGCAAGCTATGCCACATGTTGTAGAGGAAAACGAGAATCGAGATGGCTAGAATGCCTGACCCGATCGACGACAGTAAGTTTGGTATTGCCCAGGCGGTATTCGTGTAGGTGTAAACGCGCCTCGGCATGGCATCGAGGAAATGCTGCGGGAAGAATGTCAGGTTGAAGCCGATGAACGTCAGCCAGAAGTTCCAACTCCCCAGCTTCTCGCTCATCATGTGTCCGGTCATCTTCGGGTACCAATAGTAGGTGGCGGCAAACAACAGCATCGCAGTGCCGCCGAACAGCACGTAGTGGAAGTGCGCCACCACGAAGTACGTGTCGGTACTCGCGTAATCCAGCGGCACGACAGCGAACATCACGCCCGAGATGCCGCCGATGGTGAACGTTATTATGAATGCCGCCGCGAATTTCATGGCCGTGGTCCAGCGAATCGCGCCTCCCCACATCGTCCCGATCCAGTTGAAGATCTTGACTCCCGTCGGCACCGCGATCACCATGCTCGTGGCCGCGAAGAACGCCGTCTCGCTCTCCGTGAGTCCGACGGTGAACATGTGGTGAGCCCAGACGATAAAGCTGATGAAGCCGATGGCCACACCAGAGAACGCCACGAATGTGTAGCCGAAAATCGGCTTGCGCGAGAACACCGGGATGATCTCGGAGGCCATGCCGAAGGCAGGCAGGATCAGGATGTACACCTCCGGGTGGCCGAAGCCCCAGAAGAGGTGCTGCCACATCACCACATTGCCACCTTGTGTGGCCACGAAGAAGTGGGTGCCCATGAAGCGGTCGAACAGGAAGAAGATCGAGTCGGCCGTCAGGAAAGGCATTGCCCAGATGATCAGGAAGACGTTGACCAGCACCATCCAGACGAAGAGCGGCATCTTATTCAGCGACATGCCGGGACAGCGGTAGACGATGATGGTCACGATCATGTTCAGAGCCGTCGCAATCGATCCTGCCCCCAACACGATCAGCCCCACCGCCCAGAACACCGGACCGCTGCCCAGGTTGAACGGCTGCTCGGACAGCGGCGCGTACTGGAACCAGCCGACATCCGGCATACTGCCCTGGACCAGACTGAAGTAGAGCAGCAGTCCACCGAAGACCAGCAGCCACAGGCTCATCGCGTTGAGGCGCGGGAACGCCATGTCGCGATAGCCAATCATGAGCGGCACGAAGTAGTTCGCGAATCCCAGCAGCGTGGGCATGACCACGAGGAAGATCATCGTGACGCCGTGCATGGTAAACAGCTGGTTGTAGATCTCTGGCGACAGCACGTGATTCTGTGGAACCGAAAGCTGCCAGCGTATGAAGAGCGCCTCGACGCCGCCGATCAGGAAAAAGCCCAAGGTGGTGAAGAGATACATGATGCCGATGAGCTTGTGATCGGTCGTCTTGAGCCACGCCAGCATCCCTTCACCGGTCGTGATTCGGGGTAGTGGGTGTACTCTCAGCTCATCGAGTGTGGTGGTCGCCATGTCTTCCTCTCTTCCTACTTCAGACTGTACAGGTATGCCGCCAGCGCTCGAAGCTGCTTGTGGCTGAGTAACGGGTAGGGGGGCATCAAAACCCCCGGCTTAAAGTAATCAGGGTTGTGGACCCACTGGGCGATAGCGGATCGCGTCATCGGCGCCGCGCCAGCGCCCACCGTCCAGCGGCTGCCCAGATGCGTCAGGTTCGGTGCCACGGCCGCATTTGGGCCAATCTGTCCCTTGGGCACGGACACTCCCGCGATGGTGTGACAGCTCACGCAGGTATTCTGCAGAAAGACCTTCTGGCCCGCCGCCAGCAAGCTACCCTTTGGCGGCTTGGCAGAAGGCTGCAGCTCATGGTTCACCCAGGCGCGGAACGCTGTCGGCGACTGGACCACCACCTCAAACTTCATCCACGCGTGATCGGTCCCGCAATACTCATAGCACGCTCCGCCGTAGATGCCGGTACGCGGCATCTTCACGAACACCGCGTTGTCCTGCCCCGGATTGGCATCGATTTGCCGCTGCAGACGTGGAATCCAGAAGCTATGGATCACATCCTGGGATTCGACGTGGAAGTGAAGCTCGACTCCCGCCGGGACGTGAAGCTCGTCGGCCGTGAATATAGACTTGACGCCGGAAATAGCCGGGTACTCGAATTCCCACCACCACTGATGTCCGATTGCGTCGATGTTGAGAATCGTGCCCTTTGGCGGCGTGTTGATGTCGTGGATCGATCGAACCGTGAAGCCGAACGCCACGATCAACACAAGGAAGGGAATCATAGTCCAAAGAATCTCAACGCGACGGTTGCCGAAGCTCTGGGTCGGCTCCGTTTGGCCCGGCTTCGCCGAGAAGCGGACCGCGGAGAAAACGACACCACCCGCCACGATGATGAACACGATCGCCGAGAGGATCAGCATCACCCAGAAGAGATTCGAGATGGACAGCATCTCAGGCGAGGCCGGGTTGAGAGGCGCCCAGGGGGCACCGGGATTCCAGGCGGGCCTTGGTGGGTTAGCGAGGGCTAGCGAAGGAGAAATCGCCACCAACAGCATGGCCAGAGCCAGTGAGACTTTTCCCGAAAGTCTCAGCCGGCGTGGACGCCTCTCTCCGCTATCCTTCATCTCGGATCCACCCCCGGAATAGGTTCGTGAGCCGGCTCAATTGTAGGAGATTCGGCAAAATACAACTCTGGGTCGGCTTCGCCGGAGTCAATCCACTTGTAGAACCCGAGGACCAGCCAGATGAAGTAGGGCACGTTCCCCGGGTACCACATGATGAGCCCTCCTATCTGTTGGTCGGATATCGCCGAGATTCCCCAAAGGCGGGGAGCCGACAAATACGGCGTGTAGAGAACGACGGGAATGAACGTGAAGACGATACCCAGCGCCATCATCAGCATGCCGTCGAGAAACAGGTAGAGAACCTGCAGCGGAGCGCTGAGTCTCTGCTCCAGGATCGGACTGAGAATCGGCCACCAGTTCAGCAAGCCAAATGCCATGAAGCTCAGGTGCTCCAGGATGTGCACATTTCCGTTGGTCAGCGTCAGGTCGTAGAGCGTCGGCACATGCCACAGATAGATATCGAGATTGAAGGCGGCCAGAGCGAAAAGCGGCAAGGTGATGGTGGCGCCCACGGCCGCAACCCAGCCGCGCCAGAAGCGCCGCGCCAGCCATTCGGGAATCGACAAAAGCATGAGCGGGGGCCAGAGCGTGGCCAGCAGCAAGTGCTGGAGCATGTGGGCGCTGAAGAGATAGGTATCGCCCAGTTCATCCAGCGGCGAGAGCAGCGCCACGATCAACGTGATCTGCGCGGCCACGAAGAAGGCGATTTGCTTGCGGCTGGCGGGCGGTCCCAGTTCGTGGCGCCGTCTGAAGGGACCGTTGGCGTATGCGTAGCCGGCGCTGAGCAGCGCTATCCCGACAATGATGCTGGGCTCGAGATCCCATCGAGCCCATAAATCAGGTGGCACGGTTTGGACTTTCTTGGACGCTAGCTACCGTCCAATTCGACCATAGCACGGCCTCAATAGCTCTCTGGACCTCTCGTAGCAGTTGTCAAGTGGCATGTCGCGAGGTGCCTTGGTAGCATGGAAAGGTGCTCTCTCGCACCAGGAGCCGGACAGGCACAGAGAAGGACGCGCCGGGCGGCGCGGTATCTGATCCGGGAGGCGGCAAGTGAAGGAGGGGTTTGCTTAGGCTTGGGTGCTTGATCGCGCTGCTCGCGGCG
>JBOGSL010000168.1:0-3217 GCA_050695395.1 Chloroflexota bacterium
GGTAGGCGACGTTCCCCGCGTTCACCCAGCGGTGATAGGGCCGGATGTACAGAGGCCCGGTGGCCTCCAGCAGATCCGCGGCCGCCTGCGGCGTCAAATCAATCACTCCGTCGACCGCACGATGAGCATCCAGGCGTAAGAAAAACTGCTCGAGGGCCGCCGTGGTCGGAAAGTTGGGCGACCAGTTCGCATCCCGGAACAACCATGCCTTTTCCTGGTTGTACAGAGCGACAGGTTGTGGCGGGGGGATCGAAAGGTTCTCGTCGTTTCCGAAATCGGTGCCTCTGAAGCCGTTATTGACTACACGTCCGTTTCTCACCGTCATCAAGCTGTAGCTGCCGATGAACCCGCCGGTGGATCGCAGCTCCAGAGAATCCTGGTAGGCGATCAAGTACGTCTGTGGGCGATGCATGCCCAATAGTGCCGGCAGCAGTTGGAGGCCGCGCGATAGAGTTTCGAGCTTGGGTAGGTCTCGGTCGAAGGTCGACAACTGGCTCCGGATACTGGGCGGATCGACGATGGTTCTACGGGCCATGCTCGCTTGGGCGAAGAGAGCTGAGGCTCTGCGAAAGCTGCCGGAATGCGCCGCGAGATGCGGCAACAAGCGCCCCGGCGAAATTTTGCGTTCGCCGACATCGTGAACAACGGGCTCTAGCCCGGCAAGCAAGACGTCCATCCCAGCCGTCATGTCCTGGGCCGCCCGCGAGAGGGCGGGCGCGGCCCCGAGCTCGCTCCCGAAACGTGGCAACCAGCCAAGGTGTGGGAGCAGGAACCCAAGCGGGATGAGACGGCTGTTGGCACGTCGGAAGTCATCCTGCGACGCGGACACATGTCGCCGCAGGTCGTCGAAGCCCGCTTTTGTAAGCCCGGAGCGACGAAGCTGCGACACGGCAAGGTGGAGCTGCGCCGCGCCGCCTGTGAGATCGCTTCGCGCGGCGACAAGCGTTACCCCACCGACGAGGATCGCGATAACGATGATGATAACGGCGGCCGCAGCCACGATGCGTACGTGCAAGTCAAGGCCCTTGGGTGGGATTATAGGTCCGGCCGAGGACAGATAGAAAAGGACCGCCGTTTCCGGCGGCCCAAGATTCCAACGCGAGAGCTAGTGGGGGCCGAAGCGCCGCAAGCCTAAGCCGGCCAGGATCAGGCCTAGCGAGCCCACAATGCCCGGGATGGGCAAAGCCGGTGATGGAGCGGGGACGCCGCCGCCGCCGGTCGGCGGAAGCGCTTGAACAGCTGCCGGCTGGCTCTTAAGACCGGTGACCATCTGATGGCTGGCACGTGGGCCGATCACCCGAGTGGCCATGCCACCACCACCGGTCCTCGCCACAACGTTGGGCACCGTGATGTGAGTACTGATTTGCGGCTTGCCCTTGTGATAGTCGTGGCGACTGGCCGCCAGGGTAGGCGAGGCAGCGCCGATGGCAAACAGAGCCGCGGCGGTGGTAAGTGCTGCGAATCTCAGCTTCATTCTCGATCCTTCCTCGGCCCACAACTGGCCTTATGCACCGTCATCATAGCCAGCGGCAAAGGCGTAGGCAATGATGCATCTGCCTCAGGAAGTCCGTCAACTAGCCGGTATTACAGCTCAAAATTGAAAATTGTCGTATCAGCCGTATTGACAATGACCGACTCATGTCGGAGGATGAATTTACGGCGGTATGTCCGCTGGATATCCCCACCGCATCAACAGACGGTGAAAGTCAGATCAACATCGAGGTCAAGGATATGCTTTCGATGAGCTAAATGCAACTTCTAGAGATTGAGAAAGCGGAAGCTATGACTCGCGGATTGAGTTCTGGGCACCCGACGATCCGTGACGAGCCAGTGGTGCAACCGGCCGCTCCGTAAGGGGAAGGCCGGTTTTTCGTCATGAACGATCGACGAAATCCGGCGGGCGCGGAAAAGCAGAAGGGGGAGACATGGGGGAGATGCGCCTTGCGCATCCGGGACCGGGCGGGTCCCGCGGGTCGTCACCGTGGTGAGAGCCGCGACCGAAGCCGGCGCCCTGGAGGGTACCAGCGCGGCGATCGGGGTCACAGCCGAGCGTGTCCCGGCCCGACATGCTTCTCTTGCGGTCTCGGAGCGGCGACTGTTGCTCACCATCGTTGACGGTATCCTCCTTCTTGGCGTCTCGGCAGTCGCGGCCGTAAGCGATCTTGGTCCGGGCTCGTTTATCCTCATGGCGTCTTCGGCGATTGTGGGCTGGCAAATCGCCGGACAGGTAGTCGGTCTCTACGACCTCGCTACCGCGTCACGCGCTCGTACGTCCGCTTTCGCCGTCCTCCAGGTGGCGGCGATGGCTGCCGGATTCCTCATGCTGCTGTTTCTGGTTGCCCCGTACGCGATAAGCCGCCCGAAGATTCTGATACTCATGGTGGGCGCCCCCGCCGCCATCTCCATCTGGCGCTATACCTACGCCCGCTTGCTCGGCGGTCCGCACTTTCAGCGACGGGTTCTCATAGTGGGAGGGGGGCGCAGTTGCAAGGCACTGCTTCAAGCGATCCGCCGGTACGAGGGGCACGGTCTTAAGGTTGTGGGAATTCTCGACGATGGTGCTCGCCGTCTGGGTTACAACATCGATGGAGTGCCGGTGCTCGGCTATGTTTCGGCCCTCTGGCCGGTTGCCCGCCAACGCGGAATCGAGGAAATTGTACTGGCCAATGAGGTGGCATCATCGACCGAGCTTTGGCGATGTGGGCTTCGCGACTGTTATGAGCAAGGCATTGCAGTCTCGCTGATGCCGAATGTGTATGAAGAGGTTACCGGCCAGGTTCCTGTCGACTTTTTCGGCCTGGAGTGGCTGGGAGCCGTCTCCCTCCGACGCCCCGGGGGAGGCGTCTACGTTGCCATCAAGCGCTTGAGCGACGCTTTCGTGGCGGGGCTAGCGTTAATGGTGTCGCTCGTACCAATGAGCGTAATCGCCCTGCTAGTTTGGGCCACCTCGGGCCGCCCAATTTTTTACCGCCAGACGAGGCTCGGCATGTACGGTCGCGAGTTCGACATCATCAAGTTTCGCACGATGCAACTGGGCGCGGAGCAACCAGGCGAGGCTCGATGGGCGCTGGTGGACGATCCTCGAACGACGCGGATTGGGCACTGGCTGCGGAAGACGCATCTGGACGAGCTTCCGCAACTGTGGCTGGTGTTGCGGGGAAAGATGAGCCTGGTGGGGCCTCGCCCGGAGCGGCCCGAGTTTATCGAACAGCTCGAA
>JBOGSL010000169.1:0-7061 GCA_050695395.1 Chloroflexota bacterium
ATGGTGCTCTCCTGGCCGAGGCCGAAGTGGCACGGGGCAGTGCTCTTACAACGACCATGGATCCTGAGGGCGTGCGCATTCTCGAGGCTTCCGTCCCGCTGGCCGAGGCGTCCGGCGACGGCTACACCCTCTGGCGCGCTCTCAACAACGCCGGAAGCTATTACCAGGAAGTGGGTGAGCTGCGCAAAGCCTACGATCTCCACGATCGGGCACTGGAGCTTTCCGAGCGGATGGGCGATATGCAGCAGCTCGGCTTCCTCCTGAGCAACGTAGCCGAGACGCTCATTGGACTCGGCGAGTGGAAGGAAGCTCGCGTCAGAGCCGAGCGTGCCCTTGCCGCGAGCCAGTCAGTGGTGGACTCGTGGGATCGCGCCTACCCGTGGCTTCAGCTGGGCCTTATTTCGTTGCGGGAAGGAAATATCGAGGAGGCCGAACGGATCTTGACCTCGTGTGTCACCGACGCACGAGCTTACGACGACCTGCAGGCACTCTCCTGGGCGTTGCCTTTGCTGGCGGAGATCAACCTGCTGCGGGGCGATGCGGAAGGCGCGCACCGCCTGCTCGAGCCATTGATGACCACTCCCGAACCGTATTTCCGCTACCACGTAGGGCCGGTGTTCGCCTGGGCCCTCCTGGAAAGGGGTGACGTCGAGGCGGCCGAGAAAGCGGCAACCGAGACAATAGCGGAGATACGCGACAAGGGCGTTCGGCAGGCGTTATCCGTGGCGCTCGTAGTACTCGGCAAGATACGCATCGCCCAGGGCGAGCGGTCGAAGGCTGCGGAAGCCTTCGCCGAGAGCGTCGATCTGTGCCGCGACATGCCGATGCCGTTCGGCCAGGCGTGGGCGCTCTCCGAGTGGGGCTTGATGGACCACAACCCCTCACTCCTCCTCGAGGCGCTGGACATCTTTCGCCGCCTCGGCGCCTCGAAAGACGTCGAACGAATCGAGCTGGCGCTCTCCAATCTCTCCCCTTCGCCGGCCGCGGGCTAGCGCCATAACGCGACGACTACATATGCCCACTGAATTGAGGACTTCTGGCCCTACCTCCTGAGCACGTCCGCGTGATTCACTGTGGACACGCCGGGTGACGGCGTCAACAACCCGGCTTGATGGAGGATTCTATGGGGGGAGCATCTACCGGCCGCGCGCTCTTCTTCGCTTATCTCATGGGGGTGATTGCGCTTGCCGCGGCTGCCGCAGTGCTCGCACCACCACTTCGTTATGCACTGATCGCTCTAGGTGTCGTCGGCGTTCCGGCCCTCGGCTGGTACTTCGGCCGGCAGATAGATGAAACCTGGCGACAGCGGCTAGAAGAACGGGCCCGCCGCGAGCGAGAGACACGATTCAAGGCGATAGCCGACGGCGCCGCCGCGGGCCTTTATCTGACCGATCTGGACGGCAATCTGCTGCAAACCAACGGAGCTCTGCAGAGCATGCTGGGCTACTCCGAAGCGGATCTGCTGGGCAAACGTCCGGAAGACTTGATGCTCCGCAGCGACGTGGATGTCGATGCGCAGATGTACTCAGATCTGATGGCGGGCGAGGTCGACACCTATCAGGTGGAGAAGCGCTACATCCGTAAGAACGAGCAAGTGCTCTGGGCGGTAGTGAATATCTCGCTGGTGCGAGACGATCACGGAAAGCCCGAATTCGTAGCCGGGGTTGTTCAGGACATAACCGAGCACAAGACAGCCGGCGCAATGCTGCAAGACATCGAGCAGCTCTTCCGTCGCACCTTCGATCAAGCGGCCGTGGGCGTCGCCCACACCGATCGGGACGGGCGCTTCATGTTCGTCAACCGCCGCCTCTGCGACATGCTCGGGCGCCGAAGCACCGATCTCTTCGGTCGCGAGCTGAAGTCCGTAACGCACCCGGAGGACGTGGCGGTCAGTGAGGAAACGTTCCAGCAACTGCTCTCGGGCGAGATCCAGGAGTTCTCCGGCGAGCGGCGCTATCTGCGGCGAGACGGCAGCACAATCTGGGGCAATCTCACCATGTCCCTCATTCGCCAGCCCTCCGGAGAAACCAAGTACGGCATCGTCATCATTGAAGACATTACCGAGCGCAAGATGGCCCAGCAAGCGCTGGGCGAGAGTGAAGAGCGCTACCGCGCCATCACCGAGACCGCCTCGGACGCAATCATCACCCTCGACGGCAGCGGAAAAATCCTCTTCGTCAACCCGGCGACCGGGCGGATCTTTGGCTATGAGCCGGGCGAGCTCATGGGACAACCGCTGACCCTGCTGCTCGACGAGGCCGCTGATTCGACAAGATACCTGAAGGGCGAGCCAACCGGATCGACCGCCGAACTCGTCGGCCGCCACAAGGACGGGACGGCGCTCGCTCTGGAAATCTCCTTCTCGCGCTCTACCAGTCAGGATCAACCCATGCTGATCGCCGTTGCCCGGGACGTGGGCGAGCGCAAGCGGGTGGAAGAGCAGCGGGCCGAGCTATTCCGACGGGAGCAGGAGGCCCTGGCCGCCGCCGAAGCAGCGACGGTGATCCGCGGAATCGTACAAGCGTCGCCGCTGCCAATTCTCACGCTCGACGGCGACGGCAAAATTCTCAGCTGGAATGAAGCCGCCGGCCAAACCTTCGGGTGGACCGAGGATGAGGTCGTCGGGCAGCCGATACCGTTCTGTGGAGCGGACGACCCCGAAGCCGGCCTGCGCGAGCGCGCGCTCGCCGGACAATCGGTTACGAATCTGGAGCTTCGTCACCAGACGCGCGACGGCTCCCCGCTCGATCTGTCCATGTCTGTCGCGCCGGTGCGCGACGTTTCCGGCGGCATCACCGGCGTCATGTACGTCTACGCGGACATCACCGCTCGCAAGCAGGCGGAAACCGCGCTTGCAGTAGAGCGTGACTTCGCCATGCAGGTGATGAACGCCATGGGCCAGGGTTTGGCGGTTACCGATGAGGAGGGCCGCTTCGAGTTCGTCAACCCTGCCTACGCGGCCATGCTCGGCCTCGAGCGCGAAACCCTCATCGGTGGCTCTCCCTTCGACTTCACCGAGGCGGCGGACACCAAAGTGCTGCAAGAAGCTCTCAAAGCGCAGCGGGGTGGGCAGGATGCCACCTACGAAACCCGAGTACGATCGGCGGACGGTAACAAGCTGTTTGTCCTCAACACGAATGTGCCTCGATGGCGGGACGGAAAGGTTGTTGGCGCTATCGCCGTGGTTACCGACCTCACGGAGCGCAAACGAACCGAAGAAGCGTTGTCCCTGGCCCGCGACCAAGCCCTCGAAGCCTCGCGCCTCAAGTCGGAATTTCTCGCCACAATGAGCCACGAGATCCGGACTCCGATGAACGGAATCATGGGCATGATCGAGCTGCTCATGGACACTGATCTCGACGTCGAACAGCGCGAGTTCGTTAGCGTGGTAGGCGATTCGGCCGGATCACTGCTGTCGATCATCAACGATATTCTCGACTTCTCCAAGATCGAGGCGGACAAGCTCGTTCTCGATAGCACCGTCTTTGATCCGATTGGGGTGGTGGAGGGAGCCGCGGAGCTCCTCGCAAGTCGGGCCCGCGAGCGCCAGCTGTCGCTCATGACATACGTGGATCCCACCATTCCGTCGCAAGTTCGAGGTGATTCGGGCCGTCTGCGTCAGGTTCTGCTCAACCTGCTCGGCAATGCCGTGAAGTTCACGGAGCGCGGCGATGTCACCGTGAAGGCCACCCTGGAGGGAGTGGAAGCGGGAGCCGCTCGACTGCGCTTCGAAGTGCGTGACAGTGGCATCGGACTCTCTGAAGTGGCTCGGCAGCGGCTCTTCCAGCCGTTCGTTCAGGCGGACGGTTCGACCACGCGGAAGTACGGTGGCACCGGGCTCGGGCTCGCGATCTGCAAGCGCTTGATCGAGATGATGGGTGGGGAGATCGGGGTTGACAGCACCGAGGGCGAAGGCTCGACCTTCTGGTTCACCGTCCGCCTGGAAACGACAGCAGAGTCTGGTCAGGCGCAGGTGGCGCCGTCCGGTTTGGCGGGCGCGCGAGTGCTCGTGGTGGACCGCAGCGAAGCGAGCCGAGAGATCACGAGACTTGTTCTGGCTTCGGGTGACATGCAGGTGGAGGCCGTTTCGAGCGGAAGCGCCGCCCTGAGCTTGCTCGAAAGCTCGAGCGGCAACTCTTTCGGAGCGGTCGTCACTGACTTGAGTCTGAGCGACATGGACGGACTCGAGCTGGGGCGGGCTATCTGGAGCGACCCAGACCTGAATCGAACGCCGGTCATCGTGCTCACCGCGCTGGACAAGCGCGGCCAGGGCGAGGCGGCTGTCCGAGCGGGATGTGCAGCATATCTGACCAAGCCGGCCAAACGCCAGCAACTGGTGGATGCGCTCGCCGCCGCGATCCTGGGGCCCGATCCGGCCGCGGAGGAGCCGTCCATTCTCTATGCGCCAGTGGCGGATGAACCGGATGGGACAAGGTCGGGAGCGCTGATCTTGCTGGTCGAGGACAACCCCAACAACCAGCTCATGGCGCTGCGGCAGCTCGAGAAACTGGGCCACGACGTGCACATCGTGAGCGATGGTCGGCAGGCCGTGGTGACGCTGGCCTCCGGCAGCCACAACTACGGCGCCGTCTTCATGGACTGCCAGATGCCGGTCATGGATGGCTTCACGGCCACCCGAGAGATTCGTAAGGCAGAAGTCACCAGCGGCCGTCACGTCCCAATCATTGCCATGACGGCCAATGCCATGAGTGGTGATCGAGAACGCTGCATCGAAGCGGGCATGGACGACTATGTGGCCAAGCCCATCTCGCGGCACGTCCTGATGGACGCCCTGGCTCGCTGGCTACCCGAGGACGACAGCGTCCCACAGCTTTCCAAAGTCGCCAACTGGTAAACGCGAAGCGCCGGCAGAGCGGGACCGGAAGGTCCGCTTCGGCCGACGCTTTGCGCGGAGCCGCCCTACGACGCGGTGCCGGCCTAACCTCGGTCCACCGAGGCAGGCGCCTTTGCCGCCAGGTCCTCCCACTCGGCGATAAGCTCCTCTAGCTGATCCTGAGCCTCTTTGTACTCCTCCGAAAGCCCGGCGAGCAGCTGGTAGTCGTCCGTCTCGGCTGCCAGACGGCGGGACAGCTCCGCCACGGCCGCCTCCGCGGCGATGATGTGATCTTCCAGGGCCTCCAGCCTTCTCGCCTGCCGCCGCGCCTGGTGGCCGTTCTTGGCTGCCGGGATCGGCTCGCCCTCGGCCCCCCCGGTTGGATGCTGCTCGAGCGCCCCTGTCGAACCAGCCGCTTCTTCCGCTGCCAGCATCTCGGCGTACGTGCCTCGAAACACTTCGAGCCGGCCGTCGCGAATCTGCCACACCTGCGTGGCCAGGCGATCTACCAGATACCGGTCGTGCGAGACCAGGATCACCGTGCCATCGAATGCTTCGAGCGCCTCCTCCAGAACTTCCCGGGCAGGAATATCCAGGTGGTTCGTCGGCTCGTCCAGCAGCAGCAGATTGACGCCCTCCAGCATCAGAATCGCCAGTGCCAGCCTCGCTCGCTCGCCTCCGGAAAGCTTGCCCACGGGCTTGAACACATCCTCGCCCCGGAAGAGGAATCTCGCCAGATAGCTCCTCGCCTCGGACGGTTTCATCCCTTGCTTGTGGGTCATGAGCTCGTCCATCACCTGGAGCACCCCCAACAGGTTCTCCTGCGTTTGCGCCAGGTAGCCGGTTATCAGGCCGCCGCCAAGCCCGGCCGATCCCGCCACGGGCGGTATTTCGCCCAGCACGGTTCGCAGGAGCGTGGTTTTGCCGGCACCATTCGGACCAAGGAGCGCCACTCGTTCTTGCCGCCCAACTACGAGATCGCCCACGGCCAGCAGCGGCTTTCCGTCGTACCCCACACGCAGCCTCTCGGTTCGCAGGACGGCATCGCCACCCCGCTTCGCTGGATTCAGGTGCAGGTGAAGCCGAGGCGGCCGCCCCGGCGGCGGCGGAATGTGCTTGATGCTTTGGTGCGCCTCATCGAGGGTCATCATGGCCCGATGCGAGCGGATGCCCATCTCCGACCACTTCTTCCCCTGGATGCCGAACAGGCCGTACTGCTCGATGGCCGCCAGCTTGCGACTGAGCAGCCGGAGCTTGCCCCAGGCCTGATCGAATTTACGCCAGGCGATGTACCGGCGGATCAGCTCCATCTCTCGATGTATGTCTTCCATCTCCCGCTGGTAGATCTTCTGATTTCGCTCCCAGCGCTCCTGGCGTTGCTGCAGGTACGCGCTGTAGTTGCCGCGATACGCCTCCAGCCCGCCGGCGCTCATCTCCCAGATATGATCGACCACGTGATCGAGGAAGTAGCGATCGTGGCTGGCGACCAGAAGGGCGCCGGGCCATCGATGCAGCGTCTGCTCCAGCCACTGCAGTGAGGCGATGTCCAGGTGATTGCTGGGCTCATCCAGGATGAGCAGGTCCGGCTGTTCGAGAAGCAGCCGTGCGAGCAGAGCCCTGGTCTTCTGACCACCACTGAGCCGGCTGACCGGCTGATGCCACTGCTCGGATGGGAACCCGAGCCCGGTAAGCGTCTGCTCGATGCGACTTTCATAGTCGTAGCCGCCCCCTCGCTCGAAGGCCTCCTGATGGCGACCGTATTGAGCCAGCAGCTCGGGTGAGCTATCGCGCGTCATCCGTTGCTCCAGGTCGCGCATCTCGACCTCGTGAGCCCGGGTAGCGTCGAACGCGCCCAGAAGCTCCTCCCACAGGGTGTGCTCGTGACCGGCCAGCTCCTCCGCAGCTTCTTGAGCCAGGTAGCCGATGCGCAAGCCCTCGTCGACTCGCAGTGAGCCCGCATCGGGCTCGCCGGTTTCGTCCAGAGAGCCGGCCGGCGAGCGCCCTGGTGGACCGATTGCACCGCGCCGGCGTATCAGCCGCAGCAGGGTAGTCTTACCGATGCCGTTCGGCCCAACCAGGCCGGTTCTCGCATCCGCCGCCAATTCGAACGAGATGCCGCTGAAGATCTCGTCAGCGCCGAAGCGAACCCCCAAATTATTCCCGTTGATGATTGCCATATGTCTGCCTCGCGGAGTGCTCCATAGACAAAGAGCCGTGGGATCGGTAC
>JBOGSL010000170.1:0-5896 GCA_050695395.1 Chloroflexota bacterium
CCGTACGCTCGGGTGCGTCACGGCGAGCACGTCTTCTACCTGGCCGAGGCGTTGCTCTCGGTGCTCCGCGGGGAGTATGACGTGCTGGATACGCGCCCCGGCGCCGAGTTGGTTGGCCGTCCCTACCGTGGCCCTTTCGACGAGCTGCCGGCCCAGCGGGATGTGGCGCACCGGGTGATCGTCTGGGAAGAGGTGAGCGACCGTGAGGGGACCGGGATCGTCCATATCGCCCCCGGCTGCGGCAAGGAGGACTTCGCCCTCGGCGGCATTGAGCACCTGCCCGTGCTGGCCCCGATCGACGAGGCGGGGAATTATTTCGACGGCTATGGCTTCCTGACCGGGCAGAATGCCAAGGAAGTAACCAAGGCGATCCTGGCCTCGCTCCGCGAAAAGGGCGTACTCTACCGCACCGAGGAATATCGGCACCGCTACCCGCATTGCTGGCGGTGCGGCTCCGAATTGGTCTTCCGAGTGGTGGATGAGTGGTTCATCAGCATGGAGGAGCTACGACCCCAGATGATCGCGGTGGTCAACCAGATCCAGTGGATCCCCGAGTTCTGCCGTGATCGCGAACTGGACTGGCTCCGCAACATGGGTGACTGGATGATCTCCAAGAAGCGGTACTGGGGCCTCGCCTTACCGTTTTGGGTTTGCCCGGACGGTCACCTTACCGTCATCGGTGGCAAGGAGGAGCTGTTTGAGCGCGCTCTGGGCGGACTGGATCGGCTCGAGTCTCCTCACCGGCCATGGGTCGACGAAATAACCGTTGCCTGCTCCGACTGCGGCCAGACCGCGCACCGCATCCCGGATGTGGGCAATCCGTGGCTGGATGCCGGGATCGTCCCTTACTCGACCCTCCACTACGATACGGATCGGCCCTACTGGGAAGAGTGGTTTCCGGCTGAGTTCATCACGGAGAGCTTTCCCGGCCAGTTCCGGAACTGGTTCTACTCCATGCTGGCCATGAGCACGGTGCTGCAAGATACCGCTCCCTTCCTCTCTTCCCTTGGCTATGCCCTGGTTCGCGATGAGGAAGGCCGCGAGATGCATAAGAGCTGGGGCAACCTTATTCCGTTCGACGAGGCGGCGGACCGCTCCGGGGCCGACATCATGCGCTGGTTGTTCTGTCTGCACGACCCCTTCGTAAACCTCGGCTTCGGCTTCGAAGTGCTGGATGCGGTAAAGCGGCGGCTGCTGGTGCTCTGGAACACGTACAGCTTCTTCGTGACATACGCGAACGTTGACGGCTGGAGTCCCTCCGCCGAAACCATCCCACCTCGCGACCGCTCTGTTCTCGACCGCTGGATCCTGGCCCGCCTTCACACGGTGATTCGAGACGTGCGGGCAGGGCTTGACGTCTATGACGCTATGAACCCGGCCCGTTCGATCGAGTCGTTCATCGAAGAGCTATCCACGTGGTATGTGCGACGGAGCCGCAGGCGGTTCTGGCGGACGGAAAACGACGCCGACAAGCTTGCGGCTTACAGCACGCTGTACGAGTGTCTGACCAGATTGAGCCGCCTCATCGCTCCGTTCATGCCTTTCCTGGCAGAATCGCTCTACCAGAACCTGGTGCGACCCGTCACGCCCCACGCGCCCATGAGCGTCCACTTGACCGACTACCCTGAAGCTGAGCCGTCGCTCATCGACGAGCAGCTTTTGCAAGCGATGGACGTTGCGCAACGAGTTGTCGCGCTTGGCCGCGCAGCGCGAGAGCGAGCCAACTTCAAGGTGCGACAACCCCTCTCGGCGATGTATGTTGCCGTGCCGAAAGACCAGGCGGGAAGTGTACTCGAGATGCGTGACATTATTCTCGAGGAGCTCAACGTGAAGGGTCTGGAGTTGGCTGCCGGTGAGGACCAACTCCTGACCTACTCGATCCGTCCCAACCTGCGTGTCCTTGGCCCGCGGTTTGGAAAGCTTGTTCCGAAAATCCGCGCCGCGCTTGATGAGCTCCCGGCGCTTGATGTTGTTCACGCCGTAGAACAGGGACAACCGGTGTCTCTCCGGCTCGAGAGCGACGTCATCCAGCTGCAACCGGATGAGATTCTTTCCGAGGCCCGGGAACGAACCGGCTTTGCGGCGATGTCCGGCGGAGGTCTGGTGGTGGCGCTCGACACGATCCTCACGCCCGAGCTGATCCGTGAAGGATGGGCACGGGAGGTGATACGCCGTCTCAACGACTGGCGACGGGACGCCGGATTCCAGATTGACGATCGCATCGCCTTGCGCTACCAGGCCAGTCCGCAGCTGGCCGAAGCAATCTCGGTTCAAGCGGAGTATATTCAGCGAGAAACGCTCAGTGTGGAGCTTGTGCAAGGACCCCTGGAGGGCGCCGGCTTCTACCAAAGGGCGGAATTCGACGGGCGGTGGCTTGAGGTGGAGCTGCGGCATGCATGACGCCGAAACAGCGGGTGCAAGTTCTTCTGCACCCCCTCGGAGGCACATCTCCCCGCCCGTCGTGTCCGCGGCGGCCGCGGGATTCGTGACGGGAGCGATCGTTGCTCTACTCGCGGCCGGCGTCTTTGCCCGCGGCCCGGCGCAAGCAGCCTTAAAGCCGAACGCGACCTTGCCCCCGGTGACCCCGACGGCGGTAGATCAAATGTACACACGCGTCAAGAGCATGGTCGTCAAGGACCTTGGACCCTCGTACCCGAACCCGCGGCTAGCCCGCTTGCTGTCCTTGACCCTCGTGCCGGTGGCGCCGCCGGTACTTCGTCGCATCGGCCCCTCGCCGATCGATCGTCTTCGGACCGTCGTGATCGTGTTCCGCCTCAACGATCACCCTCTCGGGAAGGCGTGGCGGCTGCGAACCGCCAAGGCAGACGTGTTCGTGGTCATGAAGTCTCTGTACGCCAGCCAGCTGCCAATCTACAACGTAGAAATGATAGGCGAATATCCGATGCCCCGCAACCATGTTCGCAAGTTGCGGCGTGTTCTGACGGCATTTCTGGATCACACAACTGCGTCTCAAATCCCCTGGAAGCACTGGAGACGCACCGACGAGTCGACGCTATGGTCTATGCTGACGTACTCGAGCGTGAACAAGGCGTTCGCCTAGACCGCGAAGATATCACGCAGCCGCGCCCGGCGGGACTGTTAGTCGACATAACGTCCGCACCCGTGGAGAAGATTTTACCGAAAGCGTCCTTTATCCACGGGATTGCGGACATTGTCCACGAAGCTACTCGTTGCTGTAGAGCATGCTCCGTATTGCGAGCACGTCGTTGCGCAATTGGTGATCGGCCTGGATCGCGTTGCCCATCTTGTCCCAGCCGTGCATCACGGTAGTGTGGTCCCGGCCGCCGAGGAGCTGGCCAATTTGGTCGAGCGAGATGGTCGTCTCCTCGCGCACCAGATACATGGCAACCTGTCGGGGAACCACCACGCCCTTTGATCGACCCTTTCCGGATAGATCGGAAACCGGCAGGCCAAAGTATTTGGCCACGCAATCGATGATCAATTGCGGCGTCAGCTGCGTGCGGCGAGGGCCGCTCAGACTGTCGAGCGCGGCGGCGGCGAGATCGACCGAGAGCTGACATTCGTTGAGCGACGCGTATGCCGTGATTCTCTTGAGGCTGCCCTCCAGCTCCCGGATATTACTCGGAACCCGACGGGCGAGATACTGGATGACGTCGGAAGGAACGGGCAAATCTTGTTGCTCGGCCTTCGACCGGAGGATCGCGATGCGCGTTTCGAGGTCGGGCGGTTGGATATCGGCGATCAATCCCCATTCGAATCGAGAGCGGAGGCGCTCCTCGAGAGGGTTGAGCGCCTTGGGTGGCGAATCGGACGTGATGACGATCTGTTTGCCACTGTCATGCAATGCATTGAACGTATGGAAGAACTCTTCCTGTGTGCTCTCTTTTCCGCTGATGAATTGAATGTCGTCGATCAGCAGCATGTCCACGTAGCGGTACTGCTCGTGAAATTCCTCGTTCCGGCTCTCTCGAATGGCCTTGATCATTTCGTTCATGAAAGTTTCGAGAGTGCGAAAGACGATGGAGAAATCGGGAAAGTCGTGCGCTACTTGCTGTCCGATGGCGTGAAGCAGGTGAGTCTTGCCGAGGCCGACGCCTCCATAAAGGAACAGCGGGTTATAGGTTTGTCCGGGGCGCTCGGCGACTGCCATGGCCGCGGCGTGAGCAAACCGATTGCTAGGACCGACGATGAACTGCTGAAAGGTGTACTGAGGCTTGAAGACGCCGGCATGCCGCTCCAGAAGAGCGTTGGACGTGCCAGCGTTGGAACGCCGCCGGCGGGAGCCGTTTTGATCCGCCAGGTCGCTCATCACTCGAAAGCGGACGGATACGCCGTCGTGGCCGACTTCGGTAAGTGTCTTCCGAATCACCGGGGACAGACGCTGTTCGAGCCACTCGCGCCCGTAGGTCGACGGCGTCCCCACGGTCAGCGTGTCTCCCTCGAGCTCGATGCCTCTCGTCGGTCGTAGCCAAGTGTCAAAGTTGGCCGGCGGCATGGTGTCTTGCAGACGGGATAGAACAGAGCGCCAAACGACCTGCGCTTCCACTACTTCCTCCGAGCGAAATCGCCTGGAGCACATCCAGGCGGAGTAATCGTAGCAAACTCAGATAGGCGAGCGCAGCATCTCCCGCACGCGCAAAAGATCCTCCGGCAGCTCGGAAGAGAACTCCAGGCGTTTGCCAGATGTGGGCGAACGAAAGCTCAACTTGTACGCGTGGAGGAACTGACGCGCGAGCCCCTCTACGGCGGCTCCGCCGTAGAGCCGGTCGCCGGCTATGGGGTGTCCAACCCCTGCGAGGTGCACCCGAATCTGGTGTGTGCGGCCGGTGTGCAGGCGGGCCTCCAACAACGTGAAATCGGGCAGTGACTCGACGATCCTGTAGGACGTGCGGGCCGGACGGGCCGCTATTCCGCCCACGGCCATGCGGTCACGGCGCTTCTCATCACGGCCAATCGGTCCCTCTATCATCCCTTCCGCCGGTTCGACGAGCCCCGGCACCAAAGCCAAATATCGCCGCTCGGCGCTCCTCTCCGCGATCTGCTTTTGGAGAGCGCTGTGGGCGGTGGGATTGAGAGCCACTACCATCAGGCCGGACGTATCCTTGTCCAGACGATGGACGATACCTGGCCGCTGCGCAGGGCCTACTTCCGCGATGCGGGGGAACGCGGCGGCGAGGCCGTTGGCCAGAGTGCCGCTGTGGTGGCCGGCAGAAGGGTGCACAACGAGACCGGCCCGCTTGTTGATTACAGCCACATCTTCATCCTGGTAGACGATGTCGAGCGGGATCTCCTCGGGCGCCGCGCTCATTCCGGGCGGTGGAATTACATCAATGGTCACGACGTCACCGACCTGGACGCGCCGCGCGGCCTTTGCTCGCGATCCGTTCACCAGCACGTTACCGCTGTCTATTAACTGACGCGACCACGACCGAGAGAGGTCCGGAATAGCGGAGGAAACGAAGGCATCGAGTCGATCGCCTGCGTGCTCCGGTGTCACCCCTCTCTGCTCGGCCACATCTACCTTTCCTGACGAGAGACGAGACCGTACAGAGCAAGTACCAGGACGCCAATCACAATTGCGCTGTCAGCGAGATTGAAGACGGGCCACCAGCGCAAGTCGATGAAGTCGACGACGTAACCGAGGCGCAGACGATCGACCAGGTTGCCCACGGCGCCGCCGAGAATGAAGCCGGTGGCCGCGGCTACCGGCCACGGGCTCGCGGCAAGTCGTCGCGCATAGAAGAGAATTGCCCCGACCACGACGAGCGCGATCAGCGCAAAGACCAAGCCATGGGTCTGTAAAATTCCGAACGCCGCACCCGAATTGCGAATGTAGTCAAGCCTCACCAAGCCTCCCAGAATCACCACTTCGCGCCCGCGCGACAGATTGCGAATCACGAGCCACTTGCTAAGC